>NZ_JAGHWR010000006.1:0-191940 GCF_017746155.1 Xanthomonas sp. D-36-1 | reverse complement strand
AATCCGCAACATCGTCGCCAGTGCGTACGGCTGCCGACCTGGCCGCCCCGACACTGGATAGTGCGGCGCGATCAGGGCAAGCAGTTGCTGCCACGGAACAACCTGCTCCATCTCGGCAAGAAAGATCTCGCGCCGGGTCTGCTTACGCTTGCCCAAGCCCTCAGCGTCACCGAACGTCAGCTGCATGGATGAATCCTCTACATAAGGCGATAGTGTCGCGCATCTGCGGTGAGTTGATCAGACCTTCCCTAGCGGCTCCTTTGCATTCCAACGTCGGCAATTGCCGATTCATTCCAGGATCTTCATGAAATTCACGCTTATCACCGCTTCGCTGTTGGCCATGCTCTCTCTGACTGCCTGCGATCGCCCCGGCGGCGATGCGTTGCGCACCGCGCCAGCGGTGTCGCCCGAGCCGACGGCTGCGCCCGTCAGCGGCAGCGGCGCGACCGAGTTGGCCAAGGGCGATAGCGCAGTGCTGGGCGTGCTGGCAGCAATCGACGACAACGAGATCGCACTCGCCAAGCAGGCCATCGCACAGGATCTGGGCGGTGCCACCGGCGAGTTCGCGCAGCAGATGCTGCACGACCACGAAGCCAACCTTGAAAAGACCACGTCGCTTGGCGCGACCGAGAGCCCGCGCACACAGGCCATGCGCGCCAAGGACAAGGCGGCAGTGGACGCGCTGTCCAAGACGCTGACCTTGCGGGACGGCAAGGATGCGTACCGCAATGCATTCATGCGTAACATGGTCATCGACCATGGCGACACCATCAAGATCATCGATTCGGAACTGCTGCCCGCCGCCGAAAGCGCGCCGGTCAAGCAGCATCTGGAAGAGACGCGCCGCGTGGTGTCGGCGCATTTCGAACGTGCCCACGCAGTGTCGTCTTCCAAGTAGGCAGCTGATCGAGCGCTCAGCCTGCAAACGCGCCGGCCAGTCCGGCGCGTTTGCGTTTGATAGGCAGCACACGCCGCTGCCGTCAAGGTAGCTGCGCCACGCCGCAAGCTGGCGGCGCAGCGCACAGCCGCATGCCCGTGCCAGCTTCACCTCGCTTGGCGGGATCCTGGCCTATCGTGCCGCATCGATTCGGCCAGGAGCCCTGCATGCATCTGCTCATTACCGGCGGCACCGGCTTTATTGGACAGGCCTTGTTCCCGGCATTGCTGCAGGCCGGCCATCAGGTCAGCGTGCTGACCCGCGATCCGTACCGCGCCACGCGCAGCTTGCCGGGCATCACCGCAGTACACACACTGGACGGGGTCCAGGCCGATGCGGTCATCAACCTGGCTGGCGAGCCGCTGGCCGCCGGCCGCTGGACCGACGCCCGCAAGCAGCGCTTCCGCCAATCGCGCCTGGGCATCACGCGCCAATTGCAGGCCTGGATCGCGCAGCAGCCGGCCGCGCAACGCCCCTCGGTACTGATTTCCGGCTCGGCGGTGGGCTACTACGGCGAACGTGGCGATACTGCGTTGACCGAAGCCGAGCCCGCCGGCGATGACTTTTCCGCGGTGCTGTGCCGCGACTGGGAAGCCGAAGCCAACACCATCGCCGCACTCGGCCCGCGGGTGAGCTGGGTGCGCACCGGGATCGTGCTGGATCGCGATGGCGGCGCGCTGGCCCGCATGCTGCCGGCATTCCGATTCGGCGGCGGTGGACCGTTCGGCGATGGCAGGCACTGGATGAGCTGGATCCACCGCGCCGATATGGTCGCGCTCTTGCTGTGGTTGCTGCAGCAAGGCCAGCCTGGCGCCTACAACGCGACGGCGCCCAATCCGGTGACCAATGCCGACTTCGCACGCACGCTGGCCCAGGTGCTGCACCGCCCCGCCCTGTTGGCATTGCCGGGCGGTTTGCTGCGGCTGGGCTTCGGCGAGATGGCCGACCTGCTGCTGATCAGCCAGCGCGTGCTGCCGCAGCGCGCGCTCGATGCCGGCTTCCGCTTTCAGTACCTCCACCTGGACGCTGCGCTGCGCGCCATCCTGCAGCGCTGAGCGGGCCTGACCAAACGGGACCGAACGGCATGCATGGCCTGGCCTGTGTGCGGTTCGGCCATGCACTAATATTTGCCCAAACTTCATCACCGACAGTGCTGCGGATCTCGGACTGAACCCTGCGCACGGCAGCACACCCATGCATCTGCTCCTCGTCGAAGACGACACCATGCTGGCCAGCGCCATCTGCGACGGTGTGCGTCAGCAGTCATGGACCGTCGATCATGTCGGTCATGCCAATGCCGCCAAGACGGTGCTGGTGGACCACCGCTACAGTGCGGTATTGCTGGATATCGGCCTGCCGGGCGAGTCCGGGCTGAGCGTGATCCGGTTCATGCGCAGCCACTACGATGCCACCCCGGTGATCGCGCTGACCGCGCGTGGCCAGCTCACCGACCGCATCCGCGGTCTGGACGCCGGCGCCGACGATTATCTGGTCAAGCCGTTTCAGTTCGACGAGCTGATGGCACGGCTGCGTGCAGTCACCCGGCGCAGCCAGGGCCGCGTGGTGCCCCTGCTCAGCCACGGCGACGTCTGCCTGGATCCGGGCAGCCGCAAGGTCACCAAGGACGGCAAATGGGTGGCGCTGAGCGCACACGAATACCGCCTGCTGCTGGCGTTGATGGAACGTGCCGGACGCGTGGTCACCAAGGATCAGCTGGAAGAAGGCATCTATGGCGGCCCATCCGAAGGGGGTAGCAACATGATCGCGGTGTATGTGCACCAGTTGCGGCGCAAGCTGGGCGATGCGCTGATCTCCACCGTCTATGGCCAGGGCTATATGGTCGGAAAGACCCCGGAATGAAGTCGCTGCAGGCACGCATGCTGGCGGCGCTGGCCGCGATCGTTCTGCTGAGCTGGTCCACCTCTCTGTGGATCCTGGTCGCACTGGTCACCCAGGGACATCACAGCGTGTTCGAGCAGGAACTCAACCTGCTCGGCGATCAACTGATCGCCACCTTGCCCGACGCGCTCCAGCACCGCTTCGATAGGCAGACAGAGCCGCCCGACGCGGCAGCCACGCCGACCCCGATCGGCAACCCATCCTCGCGCATGAGCGTGAAGCAGACCCTGATCGCAGTGGTGCTCAACACCGTGCAATTGGGCATCCTGGGGCTATTGATGTGGTGGGCCGTGCGGACCTCGCTGGGGCCGCTGCGCGCGTTGTCCGGCGCCATCGCGCAACGCACCGGCCTGGATACCGAGCCGGTGCCGCTGGCACAGGCGCCCGACGAAATTCGCCCGCTGATCGCTTCGTTCAACACCTTGCTGGCGCGGGTGGAACAAGCCGTCCAGGCCGAACGCGATTTCGTCGCCGATGCCGCGCACGAACTGCGCACGCCGCTCTCGGCACTGCATGCCTACGCCGAGGTCGCATTGCGCGCGCCGACACTGGACGCCAAGGACGCCGCGCTGCGCCAACTGCTGGAAACCGCGCGTCGCAGTAATCGGCTGGCCGAACAATTGCTGGATCTGGCACGACTGGATGCCGGCATCAGTTCAGCCACCTATCATCAAGTCGAAATGGGCGAGCTGATCTCGCATGTGCTGGACGAATTCAGCGTGCAGGCCGATGCGCGCCAGATGCAGCTGCAGGTTGAGGCATCGCCCTGCCTGCTGCGTTGCGATGTGGATGCAGTGGGCATTCTGATCCGCAACCTGGTCGACAACGCCATCCGCTATGGCCGCCTGCGTGGCAAGGTGGAAGTGAGCTGCGGCTATTGTTTGCGCGCTGACGTACTGCACCCCTTCTTGCAGGTCAGCGATGACGGCCCCGGTGTGCCCGAAAGCGCGCGGGCCTCTATTTTCGAGCGGTTTTATCGCGTGCCCGGCAGCACGGTACAGGGCAGTGGAATCGGGTTGTCGCTGGTCGCCGGCATTGCGCGCCTGCACGGAGCCACGATCGAAGCCGGCGACGGCAACGATGGACGCGGGCTGTGCGTCCTCGTGGTGTTTGCCGGCGACCACTCCGCCAGCGCGGCCTGAATCTGCCCGCGCTGCAGCGCGAGAGCACTCCCAAAAGCGGCTAACCAAACGACTGCGCAACCACGGGCTGGCGCGGCCGGCGCTCGGCGCGGCATGTACCAGCAGCGGCACGTGGAAGCCGCGGGTGCGCACGCACAGGCCCAGTGCGACCAGCGCGAGACGGCCTATCTGACGCGTACAGTGGGGTGTGCGAGCGCCGTCCACACCCACCTGACCATTGCTCGCTCTGTTTTGGTAGTCACTCTCATGCCGACACCATTGCGTGGTGCACGGCGTATCGCGCTTTCGCCAGGTGCGCGGTCGTCGCGGTGATCCAATAAGTTCCCAAACTCGTTTGCCTACAGTGCACTCACCGCACGCATCAAGGATGCCTGGTGATGCCTCACTCGATCCGTTTCACCCAACACCTCCCCAGCGCGCTGTCGCCGGTCGTGCAGCGCGCCGCCAACGACCCCGTCGCTGCGCATCCGCTGCCACTGCCTGTCGTGTCGGAATTTCGCTGCGGCTTTACCGGCACGCGTAACCGCGACATCTGGTGCGCGTTGCCGGATATCCGCAGCGCGCGCGACACCCGCCGCCTGCAGCACTTGGCCAAGAGCGGCGTGTTGTTCGCCGCCGCAGCGGTCGTATTCGGGCTAGCGGTTGCCAGCTTTCTGATGCACTGAGCATCAGGTCACGCCAGCGCGCTGCAACTGCAACCATCCGCCTCCTTCCTACAGGTAGTTCCCCATGTCGGCTTCTTCATTCGTTCGATACTGCGCACTGGCCGTTGTCAGCGTCAGCCTGATCGGCTGCGCCAGCACCCGCCCCATGCCCTATCGCCAATTGTCATCTTCGAGCTACCTGCGGCCGCACGATGGCAGCCGCGGCGACCGCATGCCGTACGCGTATCACGGCGACGTGGATTGGTCGCGATATCGCACCGCACTGGTCGAACCGGTGAGCATTTACCGCGGCCCGGATGCGCAATTCGAAGACGTGCCCGAGCAGGACAAACGCATGCTTGCCGAGCTCATGCAACGCGAGTTCGGCGACGCAATTGGCGAGCGCTGGCAGCCCACCACCTCCATCGGGCCCGACACCTTGCGTGTGCGGCTCACCTTGACCGGCGCCAAACCCAGCAAACGGGTGCTCGGCACCTTCATGAAGGTCGATATCGGCGGCGGCTCCTACAACGCGGTGCAGGCCGCGCGTGGCAAGGAAGGCGCCTTCTCCGGCTCGGTCAGCTATGCAGTGGAAATCTTCGACGCGTCAAGCGATCGCTTGCTGGCGGCCTATGTCGAAAAGCAATACCCCAACGCAATGAACATCAAGGCCAGCCTCGGTGCTTATGACGCGGCCAAGGCAGGAATCCGCCTGGGTGCGAAACAATTTGTCGATGGCATGCGCTAGGCCTCGCTCCTTCTTGCTGCATGCGCGATGCCTGTGCCTATCGGAGTGCTCGCACGCGATTCTTTCGGGCAATGCTCTCGCGCAGTGCAGGGTCATCACCGGGTTGGCCGCTTTGCTCAGCGGCATTGCCCTCTTTTACCGGGCCATTGTTCTCCTCGTGGAGGAGAAAGTGCCACGCGGGGGTGGATGAGGTTCCCTGACAAGCTCGTCTGGTTGGTGTGGATTGGTGGCGAAGCCTCGTCTTGTTCGACAACGCGTATGGCATCGCTCCGTACCCTCAGCCCAATTCCTCTCCCGCAGGAGAGGGGCGTGAGTCAAAGCCGCTGCAACAAAAAAGCCGACGCCGTGAAAACAGCGCCGGCTTTTTCGACATTGCACATGGTTCATGGCACATGGCACATGGCGCGTGCGCTGCACGCCTCCCACGCCACCTAGCGGCCCAGGCAACTCACCCTGAGCCGCAGCGTGACAACCTCAACGCGTGACGCGCTTTGCCGCTTTTTTACCCACGGCCTTGCGCGCGGCGGTGGTCTTTGCCACGGCACGCGTGGCCGGGGTCTTGGTCACCTTGGCGGCTTTCTTCAACGCGGTCTTGGTCGCGGCCTTCTTGAGCGGGGCCTTCGTCACTGCGGCCTGCCTGGTCGCGGTTTGCTTGGCGACCGGCGCCTTCTTGGCTGCAGGCTTGGCCAAGACCTTCTTCGCTGCCGCCGGCTTGGCGGTTGCCTTCTTCGCTGCCGTGCGCGCGTTCACCGTTGCGACGGCGGTCTTGCGTGCGGCGCTCTTGGCGGCGGTCTTGGCACTCAGCGCGGCCGCTTCGGCCCTGGCATTGGCCTTGGCGGTTTCCAGCTTGCGCTTGGTATTGGCCTTGGTGTCGGTGATCTTCTTCTTGGCCGCGGCCCTGGTGCTGCTCAACTTCTGCTTGGCGGCCTGCGTGGTCGAGGTCAACGTTTGCTTGGCCGCGTCCTTGGTGGCGGTGAGCTTCTGCTTGGCGGCCTCCTTGGTGGCGACCAGCCTGTCCTTGGCAGCGTCCTTGGTAGCCGCCAGCGAGCGTTTGGTCTTGGCCACGCTGCGTTTGACTGCGGTGGCCGCAGTGCCGGCGTTCCTGGCCACGTTCTTTTCGACCTTGACCACCGCCTTGCGCGCTTTCGCCACCTGCGTCTTGACCTCTTCCACCGCCGTGCCTGCAGCCTCCTGCACGCTGGCAACCGCCTCGCTGGCGGTGCTGGCGATGGTCTCGGTCAACTCGGTGGCGGTGCTTTTTACGCTATCGACGGCGTCGGACAGGGTTGCCGTTACACCATTGCCGTTGCTCATAGACCCTCCTTAAGGGCGTCAGTGCGGGAAACTTAGGCGATGCGCGACGGCACGCAACATGCTGAACAGGCATCGGATCAAGCGGACGCTACGCCCGGCCTGTCGGGCTGTCAACGCAATCAGGGCAAGGGATGTGCGGCACTTTCACCAGCAGTTAAATTGCACGCAGGCACTCTCGTTCAGCTTGATTTACGTAGTCAGACGCCCTATTCCTCATCCACCGCGTAACCCGGAATCCGTTCCATGCGACCGCTGCCTACCCTGCTGACTCTTTCGCTGGCCGCTGCCTTCGGCGGATTTGCCGCCACCGGCATCAACGCCTGGCTCGACAATCGCGCCGAAGCCACGCCCCCCAGCAACGCCGCCTTTACTCTGCCAACGGCCGCCGCATTGCCGGCGGCGGTGGCCGGCCAGCCTGTGCCGTCGCTGGCGCCGATGCTGCAGCAGGCCATGCCCGCGGTGGTGAGCGTGAACACCAAGCAGGTGGTGCGCGTCCGCAACCCGTTTTTCAACGACCCGATCCTGCGCCGGCTGTTTCCGCAGGTGCCGCAGGACCGCATCAACGAATCGCTGGGTTCGGGCGTGATCATCGACGCGCAAAAAGGGTATGTGCTGACCAATCACCATGTCATCGAAAACGCCGACGACGTGCAGGTGACGCTCGGCGACGGACGCACGGTCAAGGCCGAGTTCATCGGCTCCGATGCCGATACCGATATTGCGCTGATCCGCATCAAGGCCGACAACCTCACCGATATCAAACTGGCCGACAGCAACGCGCTACGCGTGGGCGATTTTGTGGTGGCCATCGGCAACCCGTTCGGCTTCACCCAGACCGTCACCTCCGGCATCGTCTCGGCAGTGGGGCGCAGCGGGATTCGCGGCTTGGGCTACCAGAACTTCATCCAGACCGATGCCTCGATCAACCCGGGCAACTCGGGTGGCGCGCTGGTCAACCTGCAAGGCCAGTTGGTTGGCATCAACACCGCCAGCTTCAATCCGCAAGGCAGCATGGCCGGCAATATCGGCCTTGGGCTGGCGATTCCGTCCAACCTGGCGCGCAATGTCGTCGAGCAATTGGTGACCAAGGGTGTGGTGGTGCGCGGCACGCTCGGCCTGGAGACCCAGAACCTCACCCAACAGATGCTGCAGGGCCTGGGGGTGGATTCGTTGCGCGGCGCATTGGTGACACGGGTGTTGCCGGGCTCCGCAGCGGCGGCGGCAGGCGTGCAGCCGGGCGATGTCGTGGTGGCGGCCAACGACCAGCGCGTGGACAGCGCCGAAGCGCTGCACAACTACGAAGGCCTGCAGGCGGTTGGCAGTGCGGTGACCCTGGATATCCGTCGCGATGGCAAGCCGCTCAAACTCAAGGCCACGCTGAAAGAGCAGGACCGCGCCGTCACCGGCGACATGCTGGACCCGCGCCTGACCGGCGCGACCTTCGTCGATCTCCCCGAATCGCTGCGTCAGTCGGGCATCACCGGGGTGATGGTGAGCGAGGTCAAACGTGGCGGTCGCGCTGCCGCCAACGGCCTGGTCGCCGGCGATGTGATCGTGGCCAGCAGCGTGGGCGAGTTCGCCGACCTTGCCAGCTGGCGGGCCAATTTCCAGCGTAAACCGCAGCAGCTTGTCGTGCGGATCCTGCGTGGCAACGCGCAGTACGACGCGCTGATGCGTTGACGCGATGTGTACCTGAAGTTGCTTCCACTAACGCCTCCTACACCCCCCCGATGCTATTGCTACCGCTCGACCGCACGTGAGTGGCGGCTGCCATCAATGACCGAAGGAGATATCGCATGAGCCCCACCAATACCGATCAGCTGAAGGAAAACCTGAGCGAAGCCGGCGCCCACCTGAAGTCGGCTGCAAGCGCCGCCGGCGAAGCCGTCAGGGGTGCGACCAGTGCCGCTGGCGATGAGCTCAAGCTCGGTCGCGCCAACGTCAAGGCCGAGCTGTCCGACACCGCGCTGGCCGGCATGGCCGCTGCCGAGTTCGGCGGTGCCGCTGCCAAGGAGCAGATCGACGTCCTGGTTGCCAAGGGCAATGATCTGCTGGAAAGCGCCACCGATCTGATCCGCGAGCGTCCGCTGGCCGCCTTCGGCGTCGCCTTCGCCGCTGGCTGGGTCATCGCCAAGCTGGCACGTAGCAACGACAACTAAGTCGTGAGCGATCAGGCCTCTCCCGCTGACGGAACCGACGCGCCAGACGCGCGCGCGCAAACGCCAGGACTGGACGAAAGCGTACGTGCGGTCGGCGCTGCCGGCCGTGCCACGTTGGGTTCGGCCAAGGACACCAGCCGCGCCTTGCGCCGGCTGGTGTCGGCCGACCTGCAACTGGCACGCAGCGCATTCGGGCGTGGGCTGGCCTGGGCCTGCGTGGCCGTGGTGTTCGGTGCCTCATCGTGGTTGTTGCTGGCCGGTGCCATCATCGCCCTGCTGCAGCGTGCCGGGCTGTCGTGGTTCCAGGCGATGTTTTTCACTGCGTTGGCGAGTCTGTTGGTGACCGGCATCGCGGCATGGCGCGTGTTCTTCTACTTCGACCACACCGGCATGAATGCAACGCGCCGTCAGCTCATCAAGCTCGGTATTTTCGATGACCCCGGCAAAGACGATGATGCGGCGACCCCTGCCAGTGGAGCACGTCCATGAAGTTTGGAACCTTGCGTCAACGCGTCGAACGCGCCGAATACCTGGTCGAAGGACGTGCGCAGGAAACGCGCCTGCATTGGAGCGAACTACGCCAGACCTGGCGCGCCGGGTGGTCGCCGCTACGCATCGTGACGGTGGGCTTCGGGCTGGGGTTTGTCACCGGCCGTAATGAACCGCAGGCGGCACTGGGGAGCATCGCCAGCAAGCTTAGCGGCATTCCCAAGCTTCTGCAGATGATCAGTACCCTCTCCGCGCTGTTCACCGCGCACCGTGCGCAGGAAGCCTCCGAGCAGGCCGAACGTGCGGCAGACAATGCCGAGGAAGTTGCAGCAGCCGACCCGCCGGTGACCGTGGTGCAGGTGCCGGCCGATCGCGCCGCCTGAGCGGACGGTATTCACGGCGGCCAGCGTCTTGCCAGGCCGCCGTCGTTGGCCGCAGCGCATTGGCCTGTGCAGGCATCGACACACCAGTGCCAGTTGGAATATGTGCGACCGCCGCTTGGACATGTCTCATCCTTGCGCTGCAGGCAGTACGCGCGTGCTGCGCTTGGCGACTCGTTGAAATACAACTCACGACGAACCTGCGATGCGGAGATCCGCCCTGTCTATTTCCGCTAGATAACCGCTTGCCGGTTGCTGGCGGATATCAGCTCTGAAATGCGGGATCGCGCGCCATGAATGGCTCTTTCGTCGCCAATAGCGCTGACGCCTGACGGCCATTCGCGCGCAGCAGGCGTGCGGTCGACGTTAGAAGCTTTCGGCAGGCCCTGGGAGCAGTGGCAAGCCCGCATCGACGACCGAATCTGTGCCGCGCGACCTGCACAAGGGCACATGCGGCCGAGTTCGCAAGGCTAGCCTTGCTTGCTGACATCCTGCCCACAGGCCCTGTGCGCGCCGTTGACGCATTGCGCCGATAATGGCGCACCGCTGGCAGCACGCCAGTCTGCTGCCAGGGCGCGCATGTCTCTTCCCGTCGACTCACCGGATGCCGCCACCGCGGCAGATTCGCTTCCGCCCGCACCGGCGCCCCGCCCACGCGCGCCGGCCTCGCTGGTGGTGCTGACCACGCTCGCCGTTGGTTACACGCTGTGGGCGGCGCAGACGATCATCCTTCCGATCATGCTGGCCGCGTTTTTCGCGCTGATCGGCAACCCCATCCTGCGGGGTCTGCGCAAGCTGTACATCCCGCGGTTTCTCGGTGCCCTGCTCATCTTGTGCCTTGGCCTGGCCGGTACCGTCACGCTGGCCGCGCAATTGGCCGGCCCTGCCGCCGAATGGGTGCAACAGGCACCACGGCAGATGCGCCAGATTGCGCGCGATGTGCGCGATCTGACCAAGCCGGTGATGCAGGCCAACCAGGCAGCGGAAAATTTTGCACGCGCGGCCGGTGGCGAAGGCCAGCGCGGCGTGCAGATCGTGCGCACGCAGATGGACGACCCTTACAAGGCACTGGTCCGCACCCCAAAGCTGGCGGCCTCGGTGCTGGCGGTGGTGCTGCTGACGTTCTTCTTCATGGTGTATGGCGAAAGCCTGCAGCGGCATGCGATCGCCTTGCTACCGAACCGGCAGCAGCAACGGTTCACCACCGAGATCATGCTGGACATCGAACGCGAGGTCTCCCGCTACGTGCTTACCATCAGCGTGATCAACACGCTGGTCGGGCTGGTGTTTGCCGGTATTTTGTATGTCCTGCAGATTCCTCTGCCCGAAGCGATCCTGTGGGGGACGGTGGTCGCATTGCTGAATTTCGCACCGTATGTCGGCCCGTTGATCGGCGTGATGCTGATGCTGCTGATGGGTTTTGTGGAATTCCGCACCACCTTGTCCTCGCTGCTGCCGGCGATCCTGTACCTGGCGCTGCACACCATCGAAGGCCAGGTGGTGACACCGATCGTGCTGGGCCGGCGCATGGCGATCTCACCGCTGATGCTGATCCTGGCGCTGATGCTGTTCGGCTGGCTGTGGGGCATGGTCGGCCTGCTGCTGGCGGTGCCGTTGCTGGTCTGCATCAAGATGGTGTTGAGCCGGGTGGACGGGATGCAGCGCTGGGCGCGGTTGCTTGAGTAGCCGCGAATGGGGAATTGGGAGTTGGGAATCGCAAGAGCAGAGGCGCTGCTCTACCCATTCTCGATTCCCGACTCTCCATTCCCGGCATTACAATCGTGCGATGAGCTTCCACATCCGCGCCATCACCCTCGACCTCGACGATACGTTGTGGCCCTTTGCGCCGATCGGGGCGAGGATCGATCGGGTGCTGTACGACTGGATGCGCGAGCACAGCCCGGTCACTGCCGAGCGCTTTCCGGTGGAGGCGATGCGCGAGCTGCGTGAGCGCAGCTTTGTCGACAACCCGCACCTGCATCACGACCTCAGCGCGCTGCGCCGGTTGACGTTGGAAATGGCGTTGCGCGAGAGCGGCGGCGATCTGGCGTTGCTGGAGCCGGCCTACGAGGTGTTCTATGCGGCGCGTAACCAGGTGGAATGCTACCCGGATGCGCTCGACGCGCTGGCGCGCATTGCCGCCCATGTGCCGGTGGCCGCGCTCAGCAACGGCAATGCCGATCTGCAGCGCATCGGGCTGATGCACCATTTCGCGTTTCAACTGGGCTCGCGCGAACACGGCAGCGCAAAGCCCGACCCGAGTATCTTCCTGGCCGCGTGCGCCCGGCTCGAGGTGCCTCCCGCGCAGGTGCTGCATGTGGGCGACCACGTGCGCATGGACGTGCTGGGCGCACTGGATGCCGGCCTGCGCGCCTGCTGGATCAATCGCGAAGGCGCGGTGTGGTCGCACCCCACCCAGCAGCCGGATCTGGAATTCGACAGCATGACCGGGCTGGCCGATTGGCTGGACGCGCAGCAGCCGCATCCGGGCCCTATGAATGCCGGCATCACCCTTCCCGCCTGAGCCACTGCGCGGCGCAAGGCGCTGCACTCGAGGATTTCCATGTCGCACCTCACCGGTTTCATCGATCCCAACGCCGCAGCCTTGCCGCTGTATGTGCTCGACCGCGAGGGCTTTACGCGCTGGTGCGCGGAGCAGCCCACCCGCGTGCTGTCGTGGGCGCAGGCACAGCGTTTCGATGCCGCGCCGGGCAGCGTGCTGTTGTTGCCGGGCGACAATGGGCTGGCCGGGGCGATCCTGGGTATCGGCGACCGGGCCGATGCCTACGCCTACGCGCATGCGCCGATGGCCTTACCGCCGGCCAGCCGCTGGACGCTGGCCAACCCGCTGAGCGATGCCGAGCAGGCGTTGCTGCATCTGGGCTGGGGATTGGGCGCCTATCGCTTTTCGCGTTATCGCAAGGTGCCGCGCGCGCCGGCCGAACTGGCTGCAATGCCATCGGCACAGACGCGTGCGCTGATCCAGGCGTGCCTGCAGGTGCGCGACTGGGTCAACACGCCCACCGAAGACATGGGCCCGCAGCATCTGGAAGAGGCCACACGCACGCTGGGACAGGCGCATGGCGCACAGGTCGATGCGATCGTCGGCGATGCCTTGCTGGCGCAGAACTTCCCCACCATCCATGCCGTTGGGCGCGCCTCGCATCGCGCGCCGCGACTGATCCAGTTGCAATGGGGTGACACGGCGCATCCGCATCTGGTGCTGGTCGGCAAGGGCGTGTGCTTCGACACCGGCGGGCTGGATCTGAAGCCGGCCGATGGCATGCGCAACATGAAAAAGGACATGGGCGGCGCAGCGCATGCGTTGGCGCTGGCCGGGTTAGTGATGGCGCAGCGGTTGCCGGTGCGGCTGACGCTGCTGATTGCGGCAGTGGAGAACGCGGTGGGTCCGGATGCATTCCGCCCTGGCGAAGTGATCACCACCCGCGCCGGCGTGTCGGTGGAGGTGGACAACACCGACGCCGAAGGCCGCCTGGTGCTGTGCGATGCGCTGAGCTATGCCACCGAGCAGCACCCGGATCTGATCCTGGATTTCGCCACGCTCACCGGCGCGGCACGCATCGCGCTGGGCCCGGACCTGCCGGCGCTCTTCGCCAACGACGATGCGCTGGCGCAGGCCTGGATCAGTGCCGGCGAGCAGACCCGCGACCCGGTGTGGCGCATGCCGCTCTGGCGCCCGTACCTGCGTTATCTCAACAGCCATGTGGCCGACATGGCCAACGCCGGCTCGCGCATGGCCGGCGCCGTCACCGCCGCGCTGTATCTGGAACGCTTCGTGGCACCCGGGCAGCCATGGGCGCATCTGGATGTCTACGCCTGGAACGACAGCGACCGCCCTGGCCGTCCCGCCGGCGGCGAAGCGCTGGCACTGCGCTCGGCGTTCGCGATGCTGCAGCAACGCTACGGCGGTTGAGCGCGGCGAGCGCTGCAATCAGCGTTCGCTCGCCCGGTAACTAGGATCGAATGGCATTGTCTAGGCTGCCTCGCGCCCCAGGCATCACATCCAAACGCACGCCAGGCATTGCCCGATCTCATCAAGGCCTCACTACGGCGAGCTGCTTCAGTCAATGCAACAGACACGCATATACCGACTCGGACATCCGGAAGGCGGGCAATGGCGCGCGCATTCGCATCCGGCGGTGTTGAATCTACAGACCACACCGTGGCAATGCCCGGCGGAAACCGTGCAATATTCGGGCGCCTGAACGCATGCATGGAGCCGCCGTACTACGTGCTGTATCTCTTCAACACGTCGCGGGGCGAGGCAGAACCAGGCCGCTACCAAAGTCCTGCGCTGGAACGCTTCGACGTCAAAGCGTTCTGGTCATGGTTTGGCGCATTTCTTTCCGCAGATGCGCGCCATGACCTATGGGCGCATTTGCCGACTAGCCAAGCGACGGCGGTATGGGACCGCCATAACCAGTGAGTTTCACCCGCGCGACAACAGTGGTCCCCACACCGCACGAACATCATTCTCGCCTGAGTTTGATCCGTTGGCCAAGGAACTACTGACGATGTTCGATTGATCATTTTCGCCGCTTCGCAGCGAAAATACGCAATGAAGAGGGGCGGATGAGCGAAACTCTGTCGCCCGCAGCATCGCTTGACTGATCAAGGCATCGGATCTCGATGAGTGACTTACCTATTACAACGGCCGGTATACAAGGACGACGGCGCGTCTTCGCCATGGCGCCTGACGACCCTGATGGCGCTGCCGTGATCGCTCGAAAAATCAAGCACCCCTGGTACCGGTGCCAGGCGCTGTCGCGTGCCGCTGAATTCTCCTCTGGCGCCAAACGCACTGCCCTTCTCAAGGTAGCGATTGAGGCTGCGCACGAACAAAGCGAACCGAATCCCATCGTGACGGTTGCCTGCTGGCCGGTCGCCGTGATGGCCGAAGGATCGCTGACTCAGGCTGCAGATGTGATTCGTCAGCTACTTGGCATTGCACAAACCGAGCCACACAATCTTCGCCGAGCGCATGCTCTGCAGGCACTTGCGCGCCGCGTTTCTCATCTTCCGGAGCTGCTTGGATTGATCGTCCCGGCGCTAGCTGCGGCCATCCTTGGTGAAGGCGGCCCGCGCATTGACCGCGCCATCCGTGACACCTTCGAACTGGTGAGAATCACCAACCCAGAACTGCTCTACAGCTTGGCTCTCCATCCCAAGGCCAATCAGCAACAACAGAAGCTCTTGACGTCTATTAAAACGCCATCGGCTTCTCCACTCATGCGTAGTAGCGCTGAAATGATCGCCTTCCGCTCAACTCGTGCAGCAGGGGTATGCGCATCGTTCCAGAACCCCTTCGCAGCGTGTTTCATCACGCGCACAAGGCAGTCTATTCCGGATGATGCGCATCAAGCGTGCTCGGCTGCGGCGATGAAGGCGTAGCGGTGCGACAGTGAATATGCCGCCCATCGCAGCACACCGGAGCCAGCCATGACGTTGCCACCTCCCTCGCCCCCGCACGCGCGCAGCCCCGTGCTGCCCTTGTTGGGGATTCCCGCCATTGCCGGCGGCGTTGCGTTGGCGTTCGCCTGGACGGCCGGATGGATCGGTGGCGACCGGCTCACTGCCGCACGCATGACCGACACCATCGAATCCAGCGGGCCGCCACATCCGGGCTTTCGCCGCGCACATACCAAGGGCGTGTGCGTGAGCGGGCAATTCCAGTCCAGCGGCAAGGCCACCTGGCTGTCGTCGGCACGCATCTTCAGCCAGCCCAGCACACCGGTGCTGGGGCGCATGTCGATCGGCGGCGGCGATCCGCACGGGCCCGACGGGCAGGCGCGCGTGCGCAGCATGGCGCTGCTGCTGCGCAGCGACGACGGGCAGGAATGGCGTACGGCGATGAACAGTTTCCCGTTCTTCGTGGTCGCCACACCGGCCGGGTTTCAGGCGCTCAACGTGGCCTCCAGGCCGGACCCGGCCACCGGCAAGCCGGACCCGGAAAAACTGGCGGCGTTCGGCAAGCAGTATCCGGAAGCGGCCAAGTTCCAGCAGTGGGCCAAGACCGCGCCGTGGTCGGACAGCTGGGCCAATACGCAGTACAACGGCGTCAACGCGTTCCGCGCGATTGCCGCCGATGGGCGCGAACGCTACATCCGCTGGTCGATGCGCCCGCATACGCCTTTCAAGGAATTGAACGCCGAACAACGCAGGCAGGCCGATGGCGATTTTCTCGCCACCGACCTGGACGCGCGACTGGCGCACGGGCCGTTGCGTTGGGACATGGTGCTGACCATTGCCGAGCCCGGCGATGCGGTGGACGACCCGTCGCAGACGTGGCCGGACAGCCGCGAGCAGATCGTGGCCGGTACGCTCTCGATCGAGCGTGCGCAGCCGCAGGCCACCGGCCCGTGTCGCGATCTCAATTACGACCCGTTGATCTTGCCCAAGGGTCTGGCCGCATCGAATGACCCGATACTGGCGGCGCGCTCGTCGGTGTATTCGCAATCGTTCAATCGCCGCGAGCGCGAGATCGCCAGTGGTCAAGGCAGCGCCGCCACCGGCCAGGGAGCACGCCAATGAGCCGCCGCACCCACTTCAATCTGCCGGCGCGCGTGCTGCATTGGCTGATGGCCGCGATGATCCTGACCATGCTGTTCGTCGGCGTGGGCATGGTGGCCTCGGTGACGCAGCGGCCGTGGTTGATCGATCTGCATCGCCCGCTGGGCATCGCGATCCTGATCCTGGCGGTGCTGCGCTTGATCAACCGTTTGCGCAACCGGCCGCCGCCGCTGCCGGCCGACCTGCCGGCATGGCAGAAGGCCGCGGCGATCGCCTCGCACTGGCTGCTGTATGCGTTGATGCTGGGCATGCCGTTGATCGGCTGGGCGATGTTGTCCGCTGGCGGCTACCCGATCGTGCTGTGGCCGGGCGCGAACCTGCCGCCGATCGCACCGCACGACCCTGCGCTGTACGCCTGGCTGCGCAGCGCGCACGGCTGGCTGGCGTATCTGTTGTTCGCCACCGTCCTGGGGCATCTGAGCGCGGCCTTGTTCCATGCCTGGTTGCGCCGCGACGGCGTGTTTTCCAGCATGGCGCGTGGGGAGCGGCCTGTACGGTGACGGTGTTGGGGCCGATGGTGGGCTGATGCGGCTCGGCGGGTGATCGGCTACACGCACTGGCAGCACGGAGTTCCTTCTCCCCGGGACATTGTCTGCCCTTCAGGGAGAAGGTGCCCCGCAGAGGCGGATGAGGGTACGCGCGCAGCCGGTTGAAGTAGGCCCACGCGACTGGCTTCGCCCCCCACCTCACTCCAACCTTCCCGCCGGGGAAGGGCTAATGCTCAACGCTGGGGTTTTGTTGTGGGCGCTGGCGCAGGTGATTCGATGCCCTTGCCGGTCGCCGCCCAATAGATCCCACCGTACAAATGCTCCAGGTAGCGTGGGTCGTTATAGGCTTCGGCCAGATGGCCCAGCGCGGTAGCGAACACGCGGCCGCCTTCGAAGTGGTGATACCACGCCACCGGGTGCTGTTTGCCCATGCCCTTGGCGACCTGGCCCGGCCAGATCAAGGTGGGGTCATAACTGCGTTCGTCGACGGTGAGCAGCGTGACCAGATCGTCGCTGTAGGGCGGATCGTATTCGTACCATTCGTCGCTCCACACCCAGCGCTTGGGCAGGCCGGCAGTGGCCGGGAAATTGGCGTCGGCCACGTCCACCATCGCCGTTTGCATGTAAGGGTGCGTACGGAACGAGCGGCCGATCATGTGGTCGTACCACTCCCAGTCCCCGCGTTTGATCGCAAAGGCCTTGTGCACCGCGACCACGCCGCCACCGTTACGCACGTATTTTTGAAAGTTGGCCCGCTGCGCCGGGTCCAGATCGGTGGCCGGCGTATTGAGCAATACGATGGCCGCGTATTGCGACAGGTCGCCATCGAACGCCTTGGCGTTCCACGCCCACACCATCTCGACATAATGCTTGCGCGCCATCGCATCGAATTGCGGCTTGGCCACGGGGATATAGTCGTGGTGATACTGGTTGGGAATGGCAGCCACCAATATCTTGAATTGCTCGGCGGATGCGTTGAAGGCGCACACCAGCAGCAGGCCCGACAGCCACAGAGATTTCATGCATCGCTCGCCGTGTTTTCGATGCTGTGCAGTGTACCTGCGCGCGGCTGGCATGCTTTGGCGGGCATTTGGTATCGGTGTGGATCGCTCGCCGATGTGACGGATGCCACCGCTCCAGTGGCTGTAGCGTGGTGCGATCGCATCGCTTCTGCGAGCAACGCCGCACCCCGCAATCCAAGGCCCTCGCGCGCAGACGCGATCCGTCGAACGGTCGCGCTACAACCAGCCTTTCTGCCGCGCCAGGCGATAGGCTTCGATGCGATTGGCCACGCCCAGTTTGCCGATGCATTCGGACAGGTAATTGCGCACCGTGCCGTGCGAGAGCTGCAACTGTTGGGCGATCTCGCTGGCGGAGCGCCCTTCTCCAGCCAGCCGCAGCACGGTCCGTTCGCGTTCGCTCAAGGGGTCAGCTTCCACCCACGCATCGATGGCCAGCTGCGGGTCGATCACTCGCCCGCCGCGATGCACCTGCCGTAACGCATCGACCAGTTGTTCGGCGGGCGCATCCTTGAGCAGATACCCGGCCACCCCGGCATCCAGCGCACGGCGCAAAAATCCCGGACGCGCGAACGTGGTGACGATCATGACCCGTACCGGCAGCGCCTGCCGCTGGATCCGTTGCGCCAGTTCCAGGCCGGTCAGGCCGGGCATCTCGATATCGGTGACCAGCACGTCCGGCTGCAGGCGCTGCAGCTCGCGCCATGCGCTTTCGCCATCGCCGGCGCTGCCGACCACCGCAATATCGTCCTCCAGCCCGAGCAAGGCCACCAGTGCGCCACGCAGCAAGGCTTGGTCTTCCGCCAACAACACCCGGATCATCGGTCGCGCTCGCATGCATGCAACGGTTGCGCACGATAACAGCGCCGACGCATGCCGTGCACTTGGCAGCGCAACCAGGGCGCATCAAAGCGACTGTGGCATCACCGGCGACGGCGGCATTGCGGCAACGACCGCAGGCCGCGGCAAGGGCAGACTGGCGCGTAATCGCATGCCGCGCGGCAGGGCCTGCACATCCAACGCGCCACCCAGGCTGTGCAGGCGTGCGCGCATGCCGTCCAGGCCGTTGCCAGGCACGATCACGCCACCGCGGCCGTCGTCGGTGATCTCCAGCACCGCCTGCTCGCCGTGCGCGCGCAGCTGCACACGCACACGTTTTGCCTGGGCGTGGCGCTGCACATTGGTGGCCGCCTCGCGCACGACCAACGCAAGCGCGGTTTCGTGCTCGGGCGGCAACGCCAGCGGCTCCAGTTGTTGCTCCAGCGCAATGCCGTCCAGGTCCAGCAGCACGCGCGCCGATGCCAGTTCGGCAACCAGGCCGGCCGCACGGATGCCGGTGACCGCGCGTCGCACCTGCGCCAAGGCCTCGCGCGAGACCTGCGCCACCGCATCGATCTCGTCGCGTGCGGCCTGCGGGTCGCGCTCGATCAGGCGCGCGGCCAGATCGGATTTGAGCGCCACCAGCGACAAGGTGTGGCCAAGCAGATCGTGCAGGTCGCGGCCGATGCGCTCGCGTTCGGCGGTGGCCGCCAGCCGACGGACTTCGTCCTGCGAAAGGCGCAGCAACGCGTCCTTGCGTTCGTTGATGCTGTACACCGCGCCCACGGCCGCCATGCCCAGCACCGTCACCGGCATCCACACCAGCGCCTGCATGCTCAACCCGAGCCAGCGCGCCCAGCTCAGGTACAAGGCGTTCATCAGCAGCAACATCGCAAAGTGCCGCCACAACACATGCCGCGTGGAGGGGCGCAAGGTCAGGCAGGCGAAGACGAAATAGCTGAGCCCCGCCGAATACACCGGCAGCAAGGCAGCACTCAGCGCCGCCATCGCCCAGGCGTAGCGGTACAAGGTGCCGCGTGGCGCCAGCAACATGCGCGCGTAGAGCAGCACAAACACCGGGTAAGACGCCAGCGTGCACAACAGCCAGGTGCTATCGTAGCCACGCGCAGAAAACGCCGGCACCACGAACACCCAGGCCGACCAAAACAGGTGCACGCTATCCATCCACGGCGATTGCCCCTGCGCCAGCCGCGCGGCAACCTGCGAACTGGCGGCGGGACGAAGCCATGCGGGAAACCGGAGGCGCATCAGCGAAGATCCGTGTGGGTGAGCGGATTTTGCCACTGCCGGGCCCGTCTGCGTGCGGCTGCGTGCAGCTGCGTGCAGGACGACAGGGGTGAGCGGCCTCATGCATGCTCCTGGTGACTGCTGCGATGCGATCGCCCACCGAGGCTGCGATTCGCCTGCGCAGGCGCAAGCCAGACACGCGCGGTCTGTATATGCAAGGAAAGCATGCCGGTCACGGGTTGCCGAGGAGCCACCAGCATGGACGCCCGCCGCATTGGCGCACTAGTCGCCGGTGTCATGGTGTGCAGATGACAGCTGTCACTGGTGAGCGCGCCGCGCTGACCGCATGCTGCGCACCATCTGGCGGTGGCATCGGCGCATCGGCGCATCGACCGTTCGTCGCCCCAGCGCAGTTGGTGACTTCCGGCAGCTTGCGGCGTCGCCCGCAGACCGTCACATTTCGCGCAGCCTTCCGTCCTGGTCATCGATGAACACTTCCGCCGATCTGCTCAAGCAACTCCGCATCGACCGCCAGCGCCCCGCCACGCCGCCGCCCGTCCGCCGTACCGGCTGGATCCTCGCCGCAGTGATCGTCGTCATCGTGCTGGCCGCCGCCGCGTGGTGGTTCACGCGCCGCCCGGTGGTGAAGGTGCAGACCGCGCCGGCAGCAGCAGCGCATCGGTGCTGGACGCCTCCGGCTATGTGGTGGCAGGAGCATGGCCACGGTGTCGGCGCAGGTCACCGGCAAGGTGCGCGAGGTGATGATCGAGGAAGGCATGCGCGTCGAACAAGGCCAGGTGATGGCCACGCTCGACCCGCTCGATGCCGATGCGCAGCGTAGCTTGTCGGCCTCGCAGTTGTCGGCCGCACGCAGCCAGGTCGACAACATGCAGGCGCAACTGGCGGTGGCCAATGCCGATGCCACGCGCCTGCAATCGTTGGTGGGTGCGCAGCTGGTGTCGCGCTCGCAATACGATCAGGCCATTGCGCAGCGCGATGCCTTGCGCGCGCAGCTGCAGAACGCCCAGCGCAACGTGCAGGTCGCCTCCGACCAGCTGGCCATTGCCGGTATCCGTTCGGACTTCAATGTGGTGCGCGCGCCGTTTGCCGGCGTAGTGACGGCCAAGGCAGCGCAGCCGGGCGAAATCGTCTCGCCGTTGTCGGCCGGCGGCGGCTTCACTCGCACCGGTATCGGCACCATCGTGGACATGGAATCGCTGGAAATCGAGGTGGAAGTGGGTGAGTCCTACATCGGCCGCGTGCAACCCAAGATGCCGGTGGAAGCGGCGCTCAATGCCTACCCGGAATGGAAGATCCCAGGCGAGGTCATCGCCATCATCCCCACCGCAGACCGCGGCAAGGCCACGGTGAAGGTGCGCGTGGCGCTCAAGGTCAAGGACCCGCGCATCGTGCCGGAAATGGGTGTGCGGGTCAGCTTTCTGGAGCAGGCCAAACCGCAGCAGGCAGCCAGGCCGCAAGGCGTGCGCGTCCCGGCCGCCGCATTGGTGGAGCGCGACACGCGCACGGTCGCGTTCGTGGTCGATGAGCACAACACCGTCAGCGCGCATGCCGTCACCACCGGGGTGATGGGCGAAGACAGGCAGGTGCTCTCCGGCCTGGCTGCGGGCGACAGCGTGGTACTGAATCCGCCGCAAGCCTTGAAGGATGGCGACAAGGTGACCGAAGCAGAGCCGAACGCGACCGAGTAACGCACAACCAAATACAGCGCACGCAGCAACCGCTCAGCGGGCACGGAACAGCGCGTTGATGGAAACGGCCGTGGTGCAGGCGCCTGCGCCGCGCTGCGACAGACGCGGTTGAAATCCAGTCACGCGGTAGCGACTGTGTGCTTGCGCATCTGCAGTCGCGATGTCCGTCAACATTTTCAGCCAGTGTCGTCGCACGCACGTTTCAGGCATCGGCAATGTGCGCCGTACATGGGTCGCCACAGCAGTCGATGCCTTGCCTGCACTCGCCAGATCGCTTCATCGCATTTCAGCTCGCCGTGTTACTGCAGTGCCGCATCACATCCGCAGTCGCTCTGCGCACTGCTTCATCTCTTCCATCGCACCGCCAGGAGTTGCCATGTCCGCTCTCGTCAGTTTGCGCAACATCACCAAGACCTACCAACGCGGCCCCGAGCAGGTGCAGGTGCTGCACGGCATCGATCTGGAAATTGCCAGCGGCGACTTCGTTGCGTTGATGGGCCCGTCCGGGTCGGGCAAGACCACCTTGCTCAACCTGATCGGCGGGCTGGACAACCCCAGCGGGGGCGAGATCGAGATCGAAGGCGAGCGCATCGACCGCATGAGCGGCGGTCAGCTGGCGACCTGGCGCAGTCACCACGTCGGTTTCGTGTTCCAGTTCTACAACCTGATGCCGATGCTCACCGCGCAGAAGAACGTGGAGCTGCCGTTGCTGCTCACCTCGCTCAATGCCGCCCAACGCAAGCGCAATGCCGAGATTGCATTGACCCTGGTCGGCCTGCAGGAGCGCCGCAACCACAAGCCCAGCGAATTGTCTGGCGGGCAGCAGCAACGCGTGGCGATTGCGCGCGCAATCGTCTCGGATCCCACCTTCCTGATCTGCGACGAGCCCACCGGCGATCTGGACCGCCACAACGCCGAAGAAATCCTGCGCCTGCTGCAGGAGCTCAACCGCGAACACGGCAAGACCATCGTGATGGTCACCCACGACCCCAAGGCCGCCGAATACGCCACCCACACCATCCATCTGGACAAGGGCGAGCTGGCCGACGCGCCGCTTGCACTGTAAGGGAGCGCTGCCATGAAGTATCTCTCGCTGGTATGGGCGCAATTGTTCCGCAGCAAGACACGCACCTTGCTGACCTTGCTCTCGGTGGTCGCGGCGTTTTTATTGTTCGGCATGCTCGATTCGGTGCGCGTGGCCTTCACCTCCGGCGGCAGCGTCAGCGGCGTGGACCGGCTGGTGGTGGCATCGCGCCTGTCGATCACCCAATCGTTGCCGATCAATCTGGAAAACCAGATCCGCAGCGTGCCGGGCGTGCGCGATGTGACCTCGGCAATGTGGTTCGGTGGCATCTACCGCGACCCGAAGAACTTCTTCCCGAATTTTTCGGTGGCGCCCAATTTCTTCGATGTGTACAGCGAATATCAGTTGCCGAAGGATCAGCTCAAGGCCTTCCAGAGCACACGCACCGGCGCGATCGTTGGCGAAAGCCTGGCCAAAGAAAATGGCTGGAAGATCGGCGACACCATCCCGCTGCAGGCCACCATCTTTCCGCGCGGCGGCAGCAACGACTGGCCGCTGCAACTGGTCGGCATCTTCCGCATGAAAGACCGCACGGTGGCCGCCAATCAGGAACGCCAGTTGATGATGAACTGGAAGTACTTCGACGAGTCCAACGACTACATCAAAAGCAGGGTGAGCTGGTACACGGTGACGCTGCGCAATGCCGACCAGGCATCGCGCGTGGCGCAGGCCATCGATGCGTTGTCGGCCAACTCCGACCATGAAACCAAGTCGCAGACCGAGTCGGCGTTTCAGCAGGCCTTCGTCAAACAGTTCGCCGATATCGGCCTGATCGTCACCTCGATCATGGCCGCGGTGTTCTTCACCTTGCTGCTGCTGACCGGCAACACCATGGCGCAGGCCGTGCGCGAGCGGATTCCGGAGCTGGCCACGCTCAAGACGCTGGGCTTTCAGGACCGCACCGTGCTGGGCCTGGTGATGGTGGAGTCGATGTTGCTGATCGGCCTGGGCGGTTTGATCGGCATGGGGCTGGCGGCGCTGGTGATCCCCGCGGTCGCCGCGCGCAGCGGTGGCCTGATGCCGACCCAGAGCGTGCCGCTGCAGACCTGGTTGGTCGCCTTCGGGCTGATGGCCGGCATCGGCATCGTGGTAGGTGTGCTGCCGGCATTACGCGCGCAGCGCTTGAAGATCGTCGATGCACTCGCCGGCCGCTGACAGGAGCATGCACATGCAACGCAAATGGAAAGATCGTGGGATCAACGCGCTGTCGGTCGTGCTGCTGGCAATCGGGCTGGCTGCCTGGATCGCATTGCCGTGGTTGGTGCTGCTGCCGATCGGTGGATTGCTGGCGGTGTGGCTGGTGGCCACACGCAGCGGGCGGCTCTCGCTGGCTGCCGCACGCATCGGCATCGCCACGTTGCCGCAGCGCTGGGGGTCCAGCTCGGTGATCGTGGTCGGCATCGCCGGCGTGGTCGGCGTGCTGGTGGCAATGCTGGCGATGGGCCAAGGCTTCCAGGCCACGCTCAACAGCACCGGCGACGAGACCACCGCGATTGTCCTGCGCGGCGGTTCGCAGGCGGAGACCAACTCGGTGATCACCCGCGACCTGGTGCCGCTGATCGGCAGCCTGCCCGGCATCACCGTCGATGCCAACGGCCGCCCGATGCTGTCGCCGGAACTCTCGCAAGTGGTGAACATCGCCTCCCGCTCCGACGGCACCGACGTCAACGCACAACTGCGTGGCGTGGGCGAACAGGCCTGGGCCGTGCATGACAAGGTCAAGATCGTGCAAGGCCGCCGCTTCAACACCGGCCTGCGCGAAATGGTGGTGGGCAAGGGCGCGTTGAACCAGTTCCGCGGATTGGAGCTGGGCAAGACGCTCACGCTTGGCAGCCAGCAATGGACCGTGGTGGGCGTGTTCGCCTCCGGCGATGCGCACGATTCGGAGCTGTGGACCGACGCGCAGACGCTGGCCACCACCTACAACCGGAGCGCCTATCAGTCGATCAGCGTGCGCACCAACGGCAAGGCGGGCTTCAGCGCGTTCAAGACCGCCATGGCCGCCGATCCGCGGCTCAAGCTGGATGTGGAAACCACCCGCGCCTACTACAGCAAACAGGGCGGCGGCTTGAACAAGTTGATCAACATCCTGGGCACGGTGATCGGGGCGATCATGGCAGTGGGCGCGGTATTCGGCGCGCTCAACACGATGTATGCGGCGGTGGCCACGCGCGCGCGCGAGATCGCCACCATGCGTGCGATCGGCTTCCGTGGCACGCCGGTGATCATGGCGCTGATGCTGGAAACCATGCTGCTGGCATTGCTGGGCGGGCTGCTGGGCGGGGCGATCGCCTGGGCAGCGTTCAACGGCTACACCGTCTCCACGCTGGGCAGCAACTTCAGCCAGGTGGTGTTCCAGTTCAAGGTCTCGCCGGAGCTGCTATGGAGCGGGCTGAAATGGGCGCTGGGCATCGGCCTGGTGGGCGGGCTGTTTCCCGCGCTGCGTGCCGCGCGTCTGCCGTTTACCACGGCGTTGCGTGAGGTGTAGGCGGGCCTTGGCCCGCCGGGAATGGGGAATGGGAAGTTGGATGGCGACCGCCGCGGCAAAGCGCACGGCGGCTGCGTCTGAACGCATTGCAGGCTGTCATGGTTTTGTCACCGCAGTGCGGTAGATGCGCGGGCCGGGCAGGCCGTAGTCTACTCTGCCGTTTGCTCCATCGATCGATCGCCATGACGCGCCTGCTTGTGCTGGTCTGCGCCTGCCTGTGGCTGGCCGGCTGCTCCTCTTCTTCGACCTCGCTCAGCGAGCGCCTGGTTGCGCCCGGTGGCACCTCGCCGCTGCTGGACGAAGAACGCATCGCCGCCACCATCGCCACGGTGCCCAACCGCAGCGGCCATGTGGTGACGCGCGATGGCGTGCCGATCTTCTGGCGTGCGATCGACCCGGGTCGGTATGCCATGCACTACCGCTACATGGGGCAGCGCGCCGACCCGGCGCATGCGCTGGACGTGGATTTCAGTTTCAAGGCACCGACTGCCAAGCCGCCAGCGCCGCGCGGCACGGTGGTGCTGCTGCACGGCTGGATGATGGATGGCGACTCGCTGCTGCCCTGGTCGCTGCAGCTTGCGCAGGCCGGCTACCGCGTGGTCACCATCGACCTGCGCAACCATGGCCATTCTGGCGGCGGGCCATCCGGCTACGGCACGCGCGAGTCCGACGACGTCATCGATGTGCTCGACGCCCTGCAGCCGCGCGGCGAAATCCGCGGACCGCTGTATCTGTTCGGTATTTCCTACGGTGCGGCCACCGCGCTGTTTACCGCCGACAAACTCGGTCCGCGCGTGACCGGCGTGGTGGCGATGGAATCCTTCGCCAATGCCGGGCGCGGCATCCGCGACATGGTGCCGCACCTGCTCTCCAGCCAGCCGCACGGGTGGCATGGGCGGGCGGTGGCGGCGTATGCACGCTGGCGCTATGCCGACCAGAATATCGACGCGGTGATTGCAGCAGCCGACACCCAGCTCAAGCTGGACCTGGACCGTGTCGATGTTGCGCACGCCCTGGCCGACACGCGCAGCTGCGTGCTGCTGTTGCACGGCGATGCCGATCAGCACATTCCAGTGGCGCATGGCCGTGCATTGGCCCTGGCCAGCGCGCGTGCGCATTACCTCGAACTGCCTGGCGAAAACCATTTGAGCCTGCCACTACGGCTGGACTTGCTCGGCGGGCCCATCGATCAATGGCTGGCGCAGGTGCAACAAGACCCCAGCCATTGCCCTGCACCGCAGGCGCTGCCCGCGTCCACGCTGGCAGTGGCCAGCCCGTTAGCACCACCGCGCAGTTGAGCGCGGCAATTACGGCACGCTGACGCGAAGTAATCGCACCGATGAATGCCATACGCACTGCGTGCGGTGGCGCTGACTCAGCGCGTCACCGCCGGCTGCCGCGCACGCACCACGCTGTCGCCGACAAACAACAGCAAACCCACCCAGATTGCGGCGAAGCCAATCGCGCGCCCCTGGTCGAACGGCTCGTGGAAGAACCACACGCCCAGCAGCAACTGCAGGCTCGGCGCAATGTATTGCAGGATGCCCACCAACGACAGCGGAATGCGTCGCACGCCGTAGGCGAAACCGATCAACGGCAGCGCCGTCACCACGCCGCCGAAGATCAGCATCGCATCGGTCCGCAGGCTCCAGCCGCTCAGGAAGGCGCCGCCATGGCCCTGCTCGCCCCACGCCGCCAGCAACAACGCCGGCACGAACAGATACACGCTTTCCACGCCCAGCCCGGCCACCGCATCCACCGCCACCAATTTGCGCAGCAGCCCGTAGATACCGAAGGACACCGCCAGCCCCAAGGCAATCCACGGCGGCGCGCCGGCATCGATGGTCAGCCACAGCACGCCCGCTGCCGCGCAGGCCACCGCCACCCACTGGATGCGCCGCAGGCGCTCTTTCAACACCAGCACGCCCAGCAAGACGCTCAGCAGCGGGTTGATGAAGTACCCCAGGCTGGCCTCGATCACATGCCCGGCATTGATCGCCCAGATGTACAGGCCCCAATTGAAGGCGATCGCCACGCTGCTGCCGGCCAGCATGCGCAGCGCGCGGGGCTGCGCGGCGATGCTGCGCCACCAGCGCAGGCCCGAGCTCGCCAGCAGCCAGGCCACCACCAGCACCGTGCTCCACACGATGCGGTGAGCGATGATCTGCAGCGACGGCACCGCCTTGAGCAGATGCCAGTACACCGGCACCAGCCCCCACAGCACGAAGGTGGAGGCGGTGATCAACAATCCGCGGCGCGCGTCCTGCGACGACACCGCGCTCATCGCCGCGCCTTGGCGAAGGTGACCACCAGCACGCCGGCCAGGATCACCGCCATCGCACCGATGTCATGCGCGCTGAAGCGCTCGTGCCCGAGCCAGGCACCCAGGCTGACCGCAATCACCGGGTTGACGTAGGCGTAGCTACCGGCAAGCGCAGGGCGCACGTGATGCAGCAGCCACACGTAGGCGGTGAACGCCACGATCGAGCCGAACACGCACAGGTACGCCACCGCCAGCAGCCCTTGCGGACTCGGCCACACCTGCGGGCGCTCGCCGATCAACAGGCCGGTACTGACCAGCAGCACGCCGCCGCACAGCATCTGCCCGGCGGCGGTCATGAATGGCGAAGGCAGATCGCGGCCGCGCGACCACACCGAGCCGAATGCCCAGCCGATCGGTGCGATCAGCAACAACACCAGGCCACCCGGCGTCGCGGTCAGGCTGCTGCCGGCGTTGAGCCACACCACGCCCAGAAAGCCGATCACGATGCCCAGCCATTCGCCGCCGCTGGCATGCTGCCCGCGCAAGGCGCCAAACAACGCCATCCACAACGGCACCGAGGCCACCGCGGTCGCGGCCAGCCCCGACGACACGCTGCGCTCGGCCAGCACCACCATGCCGTTGCCGAGCAGCAGCAACGCCGCGCCCATCAGCGCCACGTTCTTCCACTGCGCACGCGTTGGCGCCGCCACACCGCGCCAGCGCAACACGCTGTAGAGCACGCTGCCGGCAACGATGAAACGTGCGCCGGACACCATCGTCAGCGGCTGCGCGCCACCTTCCAGCGCGAATCGGATCGCCAGATAGGTCGAGCCCCACACCACGTAGACCAGCAACAAGGCGAGAACGACCAACCCGCTGCGCGCAGGCGCGGCAGCATCGTGAGAGGAAGACATCGGAACAGGGCCAAGGAGTGCAGCGGAAGCTTCAATTCTAGAGCACATGCGCACGCCTACGTCGCACACGGCCGGCAGCCGGCAGCCGCCTAACGCGCTATGGTGCACACCAGCCCGCATCCGAGAATGCATATGCAGCGTCGCCTTACCTGGCTGGCAGCCGCCGCCGCCCTGACCATAGTTTCCACCACGGCACTAGCACGCGCCCCCGAGCCTTGGGAGCTCAGCGGGAGCAAGCTGATCGATGCGGGGCTGGACGGATCATTGGCGCCGGAAATCACCGCGCCGGAGCAACGCGAGTTCAAGGTCCTTGTCTCGGCCAGCCGCGCTGGCGCCTATCTGCTCGGCGTTGCCAGTGCCAGCTACCGCACACAGTGGTGCATGCCGGCAGGCAAGGCAGGCACGCCGGATCTGCAGGCGATCATCGCCGACATCGGCGCGCTGCCCGACGCACGCCAGGACGACGCCGCGCCCGACTTGATCATCGAGGCGCTGGCCAAACGCTATCCGTGTGGCGGAGGTGCCAGAAGCAAGCGTGCCGCTAGCGGCAAGTGACGCAGCGCCGGCAAGCCGTAGCGCACGTCTATCGGCAGCCGCTCAATGCTTGGCATCACTCACAACGCCGGGCATTTGGAGTTGGAGCGGCGACCAAGCCGTAACGAGCAGTCGCCGGCAGGCATCGACGGAACACAGGAGCCGCAGCGTATGCGTGTGCATGCCGCATCGTGCGCCGGCTGCGCCTACCTTGCGGCGAGCGCAGTCGTTTCATCAGCCATTCTTCGCTGCTTTGTCGAGGGCGCACTGCCCTCTCACCGCTACGCGCTTACTTGCGCACCGCCTCGCTCTTGGCACGGATCGCCTTGAATTCCGAGCCATCCTGCCAGCTCGGCCACTGCCGGCCGTTGGCCAGCGCCACGCCCACGTCGTAGACCAGCGTAGTGTCGGCGGCATGGCCGCTGGCATCCCATTGCGGGGTCCAGCGATCACACGGCTGGTGATAGCAGTCGGCGAAATACTTATCGCGCAGTGCCTTGCCTGCCGCGACGCCGCCGTCGAGCATGTCCAGGCCGGGGCCGGCGGTGATCGCCGGCACACCCATGCGCGCGAACGCAAAATGATCGGCGCGGTAGAAGAAGCCTGCTTCCAGATTCGGGTCCGGCGAATAGCTGCGACCACGCGCCTTGGCGGCGGTTTCCAGGTCGCCTTCCAGCGACACCCGCCCACGTCCCCACGAGGCGATGTCGCGGGTCGGACCATCGGGGCTGAACATTTCCATGTTGAGCACGGCCACGGTCTTGTCCAACGGTGCCAGCGGATGCGCGGCGTAGTAGTTGGCGCCGAGCAGGCCCTTTTCTTCGGCAGTCAAGGCAATGAAATACAACGTGCGCTGCGGCTTGGGGCCGGCTGCGAACACGCGCGCCAGTTCCAGCACGCTGGCCACGCCGGTGGCGTTGTCCACGGCGCCGCGTCGAATCGTATCGCCACTGGCATCGGCCTTGCCGATCCCGAAGGCATCCCAATGCGCGGAGAAGATCACCGTCTCATCCGGATGCTGGCTGACGGTGAGCTTGGCCACCACGTTATGCGTGACCACACGCTCGCGCCTGAGCTTGAAATCCACCGACAACGTCGCATCGCCCAGCGCCACAGGCGCGAAGCCGCGCTGCTGCGCACGTGCCTTGGCCTGTTCGAAATCCAGGCCGGCCTGCTTGAACAACGACACCGCCAGTGGACGCTGCATCCAGCCGCGCACCGGCACGTGCTGCGCGCGGGCATCGGCATCGCTGCGCTCGATGTCGAACAACGGCGACATGCCCGAACTCTGCACCGTGCCCCAGCCATACGCCGCCGGCGCTGTCTCATGCACGATCAACACCCCGGCCGCACCGCGCCGCGCGGCCTCTTCATATTTGTAGGTCCAACGGCCGTAATAGGTCACGGCCTTGCCGTCGAACGCGCCCGGCTGCGGCGATTCGAAATCGGCATCGTTGATCAGCACCACCGCAATCTTGCCGCGCAGGTCCACGCCCTTGTAGTCGTCCCATTGGCGCTCTGGCGCACTGATCCCGTAACCGACGAAGACCAGTGGCGCGTTCTTCAACGCGACCGCCTGCTGCGGGCGCAGGCTTTGCAGGGTCACATCGCTGCCATTGACCAGCGCCCGCGTCTTGCCGCCGACGCGCAGGCTTGCGCGCACCGGGCCATCCACCTGCGCGCGCACCAGCGGCACGGCCTGGGTCCAGCCGCCCTGCTCGCCACCTGGCTCCAGGCCGGCCGTCTTGAACTGTTCCACTAGGTAATCGACCGTACGCTGCTCACCGGCGCTGGCCGGCGCGCGGCCTTCAAATGCGTCCGACGCCAGCAGGCGCACATGCCGCGACAATGCCTCGGCATCGATGCCGCCGCCCGGCAGATCGTTGGCGGCCTGCGCCACACCTCCCACAAACAGGCAGGCAGACAACAGCAGGATGCGCATCGGATTCACGGTGAGGCCTTGCAACGGTAGATGACACATAGTTTACAAGCGTGCAGCCAACGCCGGAGCGCCACGATGCGAAATTGCGTTCGGTCGCAGCGACTGCGCGCATGGCAAGAGGGGCTAGCACCACCACTGCGCAGCCGCCAGGCGGGCGCGGCCCGTGCTCGGAATCGGCATGCACTATGCATCCGCTGCGGCTCTGAGCGCGCCGTCCACACCCACCTGACGACGACTCGCCATGTTTCGTTAGCCACTCCAAGAGCGAATGATCTGCGGTTTGGCTGCAAGGCTCTTGCCGGACATCGCGGCACCTTCGAGGTGGCGCGCTCTATGAACTTCCCAATGCAAGCCGAGGACCGTAGAGCTTTGAAGAAGGTCACCGACGCACTGTCTGGCGCGGTGCCCTCGCCGCTTGCGGGCATGGACGTCGCCACCGAGCCCCATGGATGGGTCACGGCGTGTCCCGCAAGCGGTGAGGACACCGCGCGCTCTAACGGCCCGGCGTTCAAACAACGCCACCAATCGCTAAAACGCTTGAGAGAGCTTGCTAGCAGTTCCACGCGCACTAACGCGTACGCACCGCACGATCCAGCCAACAGCCCAGACCTTGCGCGTTGAGCTCGATATCTGTTGCCAGCAGTCGCTCCACGGCGGCATCGTCCAACCGACATCCATGCTGGCGTGCGCGCTCCAGGTACAACGCGGTCAATGCCGCCACCATGCAGCGATGTCTGTCCGGTCGCTGCGCGCAGCCCAGCGCAATGTCGGTCATCGCATGAATCTGCTCGCCCAGCGCCTGCGCCAACGGTTCTGGCGAGGTGACACGGCCGTAATGGGTCAGATACATCGCCTGCGGTGCGGCGTCCATCAGGCGCGCGATCGACTGCAGCATGGCTTCGGGTTCGAACTGCACAGGCGAAGACGTCGGCAGGATGAAAGCGCCGCGCGCGCTGTCCAATTGGCGATACGACAGGCCGAATGTGTCGCCGGTGAACCAGCTGCGGCTGCGCGCATCCCACACGCATAGATGATGGCGCGCATGTCCAGGCGTCTCGATGGTGCGCAGCACGCGCTCGCCCAGCATCACGGTATGACCCTCACCCGCCGCGACCACACGCTCGGCCGGCACCGGCTCGATGATGCCGTAGTTGCGCGCCATGTCCGCCTCGCCATACACCGCGGTGGCACCGGCAATCAGCCGCGCAGGGTCGACCAGGTGCGGCGCACCGCGCGGATGCACCAGCACCTGCGCATGAGGCAAATGCCGCAACAACGCCCCTGCCCCGCCGGCATGATCCAGATGCACATGGGTCAGGATCAACCACTCCACCTGCGCTGGCGACAACCCGGCCGCCCGCACGGCGGCCAGCATCTGCGGTACCGACAGCGAGGTACCGCAATCGATCAGGGCAGCCCGCTGCGCTTCGACGACCAGATACGCCGCATCGAATTGCACGCCACCAAAGCCGGTATCGATGGTGTGGATGTTGAACTCGGCTGTCGCTGTCATTCGCACCCCGCAGCAGCTGTAGGAAATGCAGTGTAGGCCCAAGCCTGGCGTCGCTGTCGTGCATGTCGCAACAGGCACGACCTTACGCACCGCAATCATCCACCTCTACGCCTGCTGCGCAGCGCAGGTCACGCCTCGCGCAAGGCGTCCATCGCAGCAAGAATCACGTCGACATCCACTTGCGCATGCACGCCCGGCAGCTGCAAATCGCTGGCCTGCGCGGCCTGTTTCAGCCGCGCGATCACCTGTCCGGCATCGCGTGGCGAAGCGAAGCCATCGCTCTGCAGCAGCAATGCACCCGCGCCATCGTTCAACTTGAAGTAGAACTGGCCATCGCTTTCACGATATTGCTTGAACATCGGCAGTGCGATCTTTTCGCTGGCCTGCACCGCCGCGGTGGCGGCCTGGCTGGACAGATCGCGCAGGCCCACCGCGTTGCGCAACTCCGCCAGCAGCGGGGTGGCGTAGCGCGCGCGCAGACGCGCGCCGCCGGCGCGAAGAATCGCTTCGATCTTGGCTGGCTCTGCCATCAACGCCTCGTAGCGCGTACGCAGCGGCGCAATCTCTTGATCGATCCGCTCGAACAATTGCTGCTTGGCATCGCCCCAACCGATGCCGTCTGCAAACGCCTGCGCAAAGGCGGCAGATTCCTGCGGCGTGGCAAATGCCTGATACAGCTGAAACAACGCCGACCCCTGCGTGTCCTTCGCTTGGCCCGGGGCGCGCGAATCGGTAAGGATGGAAAACACCAGCTTGCGCAATTCCTCGCGCGGTGCGAACAGTGGAATGGTATTGCCATAGCTCTTGCTCATCTTGCGGCCATCCAGGCCCGGCAAGGTGGACACCTGCTCGTCGATCACCGCTTCGGGTAAGGTGAAAAAGTCGCGCCCGTAGACATGATTGAAACGCTGCGCGAAATCGCGTGCCATTTCGATGTGCTGGATCTGGTCGCGCCCCACCGGCACCCGGTGCGCGTTGAAGATCAAGATATCGGCCGCCATCAGCACCGGATACATGAACAAGCCTGCGGTAACCCCGGCATCCTCGTCCTCGCCATCGGCGCGGTTCTTGTCCACCGCCGCCTTGTAGGCATGCGCGCGATTGAGGATGCCCTTGCCGGCCACGCAGGTCAGCAACCACATCAACTCGGTGGTCTCGGGCACATCGGACTGCCGGTAGAACCACACCTTGTCCGGATCCAGGCCGCAGGCCAGCCAGGTGGCGGCGATTTCCAGCGTCGAACGCTGCGTGCGTGCCGGGTCCTGTGCCTTGATCAGGCTATGCAGATCGGCCAGGAAATAGAAGCTCTCCGCATCGGCGCCTGCACTGGCCTGGATGGCCGGGCGGATTGCACCGACGTAGTTGCCCAGATGCGGGGTGCCGGAGGTGGTGATGCCGGTAAGGACACGGGTGGTCATCTACGTCATGCCAGGGTGGGATAGCCCCCAAGTTTAGCGGTTCCGCACTTTTGCCACTGCCGCAGGCGCGCCGGGGAGTCGGCTCGACGCTTCAACGCAGAACGGGCCGCATCAGGCGGCCCGTCGTCTGCAAGTTGCTCGCCTCGATCGGCGGCAGAATGGCACACCGTCGTCAGGTGTCGTCGCGCAGCGACTTTTCGAACGCGCGCACTTCCGTCTGGGCGCGGTCGCGATCCCAGCCGTAGCGTTCCTGGAGCTTGCCCTGCAGATATTCGGCATTGCCTTCGGCAACCTTGAAATCGTCGTCGGTAAGATCGCCCCACTTGGCCTGGGCCTTGCCCTTCAACTGGGTCCACTTACCGGAAATGATGTCAGTGTTCATGCGATGACTCCGCTGGTGCGGTCGCGATTGACCGTGGCGCCAGCGTGCCCACGCGGGCGTTGGCACTGGATCAAAAGGTGTCAAACCGCTGATCACCGCACTGAACCGTTGCCCACTCCCGTCGCTGGTCTCACTCACATGCCGTGCCGTGTCGCGCCGCGCCTTCCACGTCAGCGCGCACAAAAAACGGGCCTTGCGGCCCGTTTGTTCGCATGCGGCGTCGGATTACTTACGCGCTGCGTCTTCCACCTTCTCGCCAGCGCCCTGCACGTCCTTGCCGGCACCTGCGACGGTGTTGCAACCCGCCAGCATTCCCACCGACAACATCGACAGCACCAGCAGCACAATTGCACGCTTCATAACACACTCCTCATGGGTAAAGCGGCGCGTTGCCGCAGATCGATCAATTCAACAAGACCACGCGATGTGACGGATCAGCACTTACCGTCGCTGCATTTTTCGGCCGTTTTCTCGACCTTGTTGCCCGCACCCTGCATGTCCTTGCCGGCGCCGGCCACGGTGTTGCAGCCCGTCATCACGCCGGCCGAAAACAGGCCCAGCACCATCAGTGTCAGCAGTCGCTTCATCGCTCGTCCTCGTTCAATACGGTGCCAGCTCACCTGGCTTGGCGCCAAATCTGACTGCGCGGCCGTGGATTTGATGTGAACGCGTCGCGGTGCGCTCGGTACGGCATCAATCCCGCATCAGCGTCGACTTTCCGAACAGGCTTTCGACCAGATCCACCGCCAGCTCGGCGGTCGCGTTACGGTTGTCCAGCACCGGGTTGAGTTCGACGATATCCAACGACCCCATGCGCCCGGTGTCGGCAATCATCTCCATCACCAGTTGCGCCTCGCGGTAGTTGGGGCCACCGGGCACGGTGGTGCCCACGCCCGGCGCGATGCTGGGGTCGAGGAAATCCACGTCGAAACTCACGTGCAGGTGCGTATCGGCGCTCATGCCCTGCAATGCCGCTTCCATGGTGCGCTTCATCCCGGCTTCGTCGATGTAGCGCATGTCGTACACATCGATGCGGTGCTGCTTGATCAGCCGCTTCTCCTCCGGGTCCACCGAACGGATGCCGATCTGCCGCACCTGCTCGGGCAACAACGCCGGCGCACTGCCGCCCAGGTGCGTCAGCGCCTCGGGGCCCAGCCCGCACAGGCAGGCCACCGGCATGCCGTGCACGTTGCCCGAAGGGGTCACCTCGCTGGTGTTGAAATCCGAATGCGCATCCAGCCACAGCACCCGCAACGGCCTGCCCTGCTCACGGCAGTACTTGGTCACCGCCGTGATCGCGCCGATGCCCAGGCAATGGTCGCCACCGAGCATGATCGGCATGCGCCCGGCACGCAGTTCGGCGTAGCTGGCGTCCATCAGCGCCTGGTTCCACGCCACCACTTCGTCCAGATGCCGGTAGCCTGCCTGCGGCGCCTGCCAGGGATTGCGCGGACCATCCAGATTGCCCAGATCGCGCACCTCCACGCCGCGGCCGACCAGCGCCTCCTGCAGGCCGGCGATGCGTAGCGCCTCCGGCCCCATGCGCGCACCGCGATGGCCCGCGCCGATGTCGGTGGGTACGCCAATCAGGGAAACCGGCACGTACTGCGTTGCCATGCGTTGCTCCAGTAACGATAAGGCCGTGCAGTCTAGTTGCCCGCCCGCACAGTGACGCGCGGCAGCGCAGCACGCATGTCGCCGGTACTGAACAGTGCGAGCAAACGCGGGGTTTAGATCTGCCTCGTCGCGCCGCTATCGTGACGTGCCAGGGCACTTTGTGGCGCACCGGACTTTGCCGATTCTGCCTGTCTGACCGCCCAGTTAAGCATCACGGGCGGGCGTGACAGCCTGCTCGGATCCGGGTGGTATGGTGCGCCGCCCGGCGCGGCACACCACGCACGTACGCGCTCGGGCCATCACGCAACAGGGGGAGTTTCATGCCGCACAACGCCGTCAACCAGGTCGTCAAGGCTGCCGTAGGCGAAGTCCCGCGGGCATTGCATTTCTACGATCTGCAGCGCATCGGTCACGAATTTGCGCAGACCATCGAACGTGAGCCGGGCATCCGCCTGTTGATGCTCTCCACTGCAGACGGGCGTGCCATTACCGAGCGTTCCAGTCTGGAGGTGGACAGTCGCCGGCTTGCCGCGATGGCCAATTCGTTCCTGACCCTGGGCGAGACCCTGGCGCGCGAATCCAGCCTGAAAGAGGCCGATTACGCGACCATCAGCACGCGTGCCGGGCAACTGGTGCTGATCCGCATCCGCGCCGACAAGCCGCTGACGCTCACCGCAGTGGGCAGTGGCGACATCAATGCCGCTGCGCTGTTGTTCAATGCCCGCGATTGCGCCGGCCGCCTCGCCTCCGTGTTGACCCCGCCGCAAGGCTGAGCACTTGGCACTGTTTGTGCATGCCGCAAGGCACCCATTCCTCATCGTTTGTAAGGACCACACGTGTCAAAACTCAATCTGGAACACCTGCATTCGCTGGCCGGCTTCGTCGGCGCGGCGCTAGTCGATAGCGACAGCGGCATGGCGCTGGGCATGACCGGCGGTACCGAGCTCAACCTGGAATTGGCGGCGGCCGGCAATACCGAAGTGGTGCGTGCCAAGCGCCGTATCGCCGAGCAGCTCGGCCTGAACGACACCATCGAAGACATCCTGATCACCCTTGCACGCCAGTACCATCTGCTGCGCCCACTGGAAAGCAACAGCACGCTGTTCCTGTATGTGGTGCTGGACCGCGCCAAGGCCAACCTGGCCATGGCCCGTCACGAGCTCAAGGCGTTCGAAAAGACTCTCGATTTCGGTTGATGCCGACAGCGCGGTGCCAGCGCATCGCCTGACCCAGCCTGCCGGTGCAGACCGGCAGGCATCTCGTAATCCAATGCGCCGCGACCGCGCCAGCTCATGACCACACCCATCCACGCCATGCGGGTCGCCACGGCCGGCCTGGACCTGCTGCACACCACACGCCTGAAGCTGGCGTGCTCGCTGCTGCTCGCCGAACGCATCGACGTGCAGTTGGGCCAATGGCCGCAGCACGCAGCCGATGTGGTGGTACTGGGCCTGGACAGCGCCGATGGCTTGGCCGCCTGGCAGGCGTTGCAGGGGCAACCGGTGCGTGTGCTGGTGGTGTCGCGCACGCCCATGGCCGGCGCGTGGATCAAGCACGGCGCCACCGTGCGCGAACTCAACGAACACATGCGCCTGCTGTTGTCCTCGCCGCACGCCACCCCGGTCGCGGAGCCGGCATTGCTGCTGCGGCATTGCCGCGGCGAATTCGGTGCCGGCGCAGTGACGCTGCAGCATGGGCAGTTGCACGTGCGTGTGGACCCGAGCAATGGTTGCGTGCAGTTGCCGGCTGGCGTGGCGCTGGCGGAGGTGATCGCCGCGCTGGACCGCTCGGGCTGGCACGTCGTGCCCGACCTCGCCGCGACCGCGTTACCTCAACGTATTTCCTTCGAAGCGCTGTTTTTCGCCCTGCCCGAGCATCTGCGCCAGGCGCTGCCGGCAGTGGAACCCGGCCATGCGCTGCAATTGCGTCAGTGGCCGGAGCTAACTGCAGAAACCAGTTCGCCAGCCCAGTTGCTGGCCATTGCCCACCTGCATGCACGCCCCTGGCGCCCGCAGGCGCTGGCCAATGCTTGCAAGCTGCCGCTGCAAACGGTGGAATGCCTGTTCGCCGCTGCACTTGCCAGCGGCCTCGCCCAGACTGCGGAGATTCCCGTGCCTGCAACGCAGCGTCGCCCAGACGGCGGCAACACGCGGTTCTTTTCCTGGGTCGCACGTCGGTTCGGCCTTTCCCTCTTCCAGGGGCAGTCATGAGTCTTCCAGCCAACAAGCTGGTGTTCGTCGGCGGCATGGGCGCCGGCAAGACCACCGCAGTGCGCTCCATCTCCGATGTGGAGCCGGTCAGCACCGAAATGCCGCTCAGCCAGGACGCGTACGGCGACAAGACCTACACCACCGTCGCGCTGGACTACAGCTCGATCGAGCTGGAAGACGGCGAACTGCTGCACGTCTACGGTGTGCCAGGCCAGAAATACCTGGATTTCATGTGGCCGCTGGTGTGCGACGGTGCGCTGGGTGTGATCGTGCTGACCAACGCACGCGACCCGCAGATGCTCACAGCCACGCTGGAGTTGTTGCGCGAGTTTTCGCAGATCGCACCCGAGGCCAGCCTGGCGGTGGGCATCACCATGACCGATGAAGTCGAGGATTTCCTGGTGCCGCCCTTTCGTGAGGCCCTGGTGGCCGAAGGCTTCCGCGTGCCGGTCATGCGCGTGGATGCGCGCTCGGCCACCCAGATCACCTTCCTGGTGAAGTCGCTGCTGTCCTACCGCTACACCTCGGCGACCAGCTGATCGAAAGCGCGCCTGGCGCGGGCGCTGGGCACGGCAGGCAAGACAAGGAATCTGGTCACGACGGTGCCTGAGAGGGCGTCACGCGGGGGATGCCGCCTCTAGGGTGGCGGCGACGCGTCCGTCTTCCTTGAAGCCAAAAACACGACTCAGTCGCGATGTGCGTGTGCAGTGTGTCTGACTTGTTCAGTATGGCCCGCGGCCAGAAGCCGGGATATCAGGACATTTCCGACATCGCGCAGGACATACCGGCGATAAGAGTTAGGCAATATCCGCCCCGGCGCGCCTCGGATCTTTCGGCTTCACCCCGTCGCGTTGCCGCCGCGCCCCGCCAGGCACGTCACGGCAGCGCTCGCACTGCATCGTCGCGTATCCCACATGTCCTGCGGCTGATTTTCGCCAGCGCGGGTGTCGCGAAGACTGCATGCTCGCCATTGCTGCTGGCGGTAGGGTCCATCGCCACGATCAGATAAAGTAGCGCGATGACAATCGAACTGAAGCCCGGCGGCTTGCTGATCGCCATCGAAGGCATCGACGGCGCCGGCAAGACCACCCTCGCCCGCCGCCTGGTCACCACACTGGAAGCGGCCGGCGCGCGCGTCGTGCTGAGCAAGGAGCCCACCAACGGCCCCTGGGGCACCCAATTGCGCCAGTCCGCCGCCACCGGCCGCCTGAGTGCAGAGGAAGAAGCCGAACTGCTCATCCGCGACCGCCACGAGCACGTGGACACGTTGATCGCGCCCGCGCTGGCACGTGGCGACATCGTCATCCTGGACCGCTATTTCCCATCGATGGTGGCCTACCAGGGCGCGGCCGGTCTACCGCTGGACGAACTCCTGGAGCGCAACGCCTTCGCGCCGCGCCCGGACGTCCTGCTGCTGCTCGACCTGCCCCCGCCCACCGGCCTGGCCCGTATCCGCGCCCGCGGCGATGCGCCAAACCACTTCGAAACCCAGGACAACCTGGAACGCTGCCGCACGATTTTTGCCGCGCTGGAATTACCCGGCAAACACGTGGTGGACGCCAGCGCCGATGCCGACAGCGTGCTGCGCCAGGCCCACGCCATCATCGTGGCCGCGTTGGCCGACCGACTGAGCGGCGATGCAGCACACACAGACACCGGCAAGGCCGCGCTGGAACTGCTCTCGGCCGGCCGCCCGGCCTGAATGCTGCACCTCGCATCGCGCGATCAACATCGCGCGATGACGTGACATGGTGCGAGCCACTTGAAGCGGCTACCAAAACGACGCGAGCAGCCTTCAGGCGAGCGTGGATAGCGCGCTCGGAACCGGAGTGCGACCCATACGCCCGCTCACACAACGCTGAGCACGTTACCGTCTGTTGGGACAGATGGCGGCAAGCAACGCGCCATCGTGCTCGGCAACGAGTTGATGCAAGGATCCCACGCCGCATCGCGTGCTCGAGCTGCAGCAACGTCGACCGTGATTGTCACGATGCATGGATCGAAGATGGTGCCGACACCCGGATTCGAACTGGGGACCTACCGCTTACAAGGCGGTTGCTCTACCAACTGAGCTATGCCGGCGAAGGCAGGCGCGTTGCGCGCCGGTGCGCATTCTAGCGCAGCGCGGCGCAATCTAGCGAACGCTGACGCGTGGCGCCGGCAGCCCCTTGCAGGGCACTGGTGGCCGCACTGGTGCGGACATCGATCCACCACCGCGATTGCCCGTTGCCGCTGGGCACCAGTTGCGCCGGGAATCCTGCGCCGACCAGGCTGGCCTGGCGCCGCTCGGCGCGCTCGCGGCTCTGGTACTGGCCCAGCGCCACGGTGTTGTCCTCGCCCTGCGCGATCACGTAGTAGTCGCCCATCCCGGCCGCGGCAATGCGCTTGACCAAGGCCTGCGCAGCCGCGCGATCGCCCACATTGGGCAACATCACCCGAAACGTGCTGATGCCGGCGTCCTTGTCCTCGCGCACGCTGGCGCGACTGGCCTGCCCACGCACGCGTGCCAGCGCGGCATCGGCATCGGCGCGTGCCGCAAAGGGTCCCAGGCTGGCGCAGCGCTCTGCGGCAGGCGGGGATGGCGTGGGCGATGCTTGTGCAGCCGTCGCGGCGACGCCATTGGCTGGTGTCGCAGCAGCGTTCGCCGCCGCTTCCGATGCACCGCGCGGCGCTTCCGCTGCAGCAGTGGTGGCCGATGTCGGCGCTGCAGACGTGGGCGTGGAGGGACCGGCAACTGCCTGCGGGGTTGGCGTGGGCATGGAGGCAGGCCCAGATGCTGTCGATGTCGATGGCGCCGTCGACGCACTCTCTGCTGCAGACCCCGATCCCGTACGCGCTGCAGCCGGCAGCACAGCCCCGCCAGCACCGGTCACCGTTGGCAGCAACTCCAGCCGCGCCACACCGGTCGGCTGCGGCGGCGCCGACGGTGGTGCCGGTGGCGGCTGCAAGGCCCACCACAACGCCACCCCGGCGTTGAGGACGATCAAAACGACGATGAGCGCACGGACATACATGCCCCGATTCTACGGCGACGACGCGGCGGTCGCCCACGTCGCCAGACCGTCCAGTACCAGGGCGGCGCGGAACGTGGCATCGGGCAGCAGCGGCAGCAACGGCGGCGCGCCACCGCCATGCACCAGCAGCCGTACCGGAACGCCCAGGCTGCGTTGGGCGTGCTGCAGGCTGCGCTCGATCAGCGCCACCGCCGCGCCATCGCAGCCGGAGGTCAAGGCATCGTCGGTGTCGATGGCAAGCTCGACGTAATCGCCGCCGCTGGCCGGCAGTTGCACCGCGCGCGCATGCAGTGCTTCGCGCATGGTGGTGGGCGAGGCGGCGATGCGGCCGCCGTGATGCAGGCCATCGGCGCCGAGCACGTCGATGGTCAATGCGGTGCCCACGCCGGCTACCAGCACCGGCGCGTCGCCACGCGCACCCAGCAACGCCAGAAAGCGATCCACGCCGAAGCGGCTCGGGTCGGCATAGGCGATGCGGATGCCGGCGCATTCGGCGGTGGTTCGCACGATGCGCACCTGCGCAAAGCGCTCCTGCAGGCAGGCGATCATGCGTTGCGTCAATGCCGGCGCGGCCACGCTGGCGACATACGCAATACGCCCGGACGGCAGCGCCGCCAGCGCCGCCGCGTCCATCGCCTCGGCGCCATGCGCCCATGCCTGCACCTGGCCGGCACGGTTGCCGTGCAGCGGCGCGTACTTGAAGCGCGAATTTCCCAGGTCGAACAACCACTCGCTCATGCAGGTCTCACGCTCACTTCTCCGGAGTGGAACAGGCGCACCGTCTCGCCCACTTGCACCCGCAACGCACCATCGGCCGCCAGGCCGAGCGCGACTCCAGTCTGTCGGTTGCCGGCTTCTTCGACCTGCACCGCTCGCCCGCTCAAGACATCCAGGTCTGCATAGCGTCCCAGAAACGGCGCCAGCCCCTGCGCCTCGAACAGGTCCAGTGCCGGCAGCATCCCGGACAGCACCGCTGCCGTCACCCGGTCGCGCGACACCGGGCTGCCAGCCAGGGTATCCAGGTCGACCCACGGCTGGTCGATGCTGGCCGCTGCGGTCGCCGGCATGTGTACGTTCAAGCCCAGCCCGATCACTGCACGCGCGTTGCCGGCCATCTCGCCGCCGCCTTCGATCAACAGGCCGCCCAGCTTGCGCTGCCGCGCCAGCAGATCGTTGGGCCACTTCAGCCCGACATCGGCGAACCCGCAACCGCGCAAGGCTTCGGCCACTGCCACACCCACAGCCAAGCTCAGGCCCGCGAGTTGGCCCAGCCCGCCATTGAAACGGCGCGACGCCGACAGATAAATGTGCGCGCCCAGCGGCGAAGTCCATTGACGGCCGCGCCGGCCGCGGCCGCCGGTCTGGCGCTCCGCCAGCAGCACCGCCACGCCCTGTTCGGGCGCCGGCTGCGCCAGCAAGGTGGTGTTGGTGGATTCCAGCGTCCAGGCCACATCCAGTGCTGTCAGCCCAGCTGCCGCACCGGATGCCATGCCGGCACGGATGCGCGTCGCGTCCAGCAGATCCAACGGCGTGGCCAGGCGGTACCCGTCGCCAGCCCGCCCCTCGATGTCGACGCCGGCCGCTCGCAGATTCTGGATGCGCTTCCACACCGCCGCGCGGGTCAGCCCGGCATCGCGCGCCAACGCATCGCCAGACAGCCGGCCACCGGCAAGTTTGGCCAGCAATGCACGGTCATCCACGGCTGCGGCGGGCGATGCGGCGTGACGTGGCGACGGCGCGGTCTGCAGCATCCGCAAGCAATGCCTGTGCTGCGTAGCCGGTGTGCCGCCGGGGCAACGCGCGTGGCGCAGCATCGACGGGCCAGACCAGGCGTGCGGTCGGCTCTGCGACCGACAGCACCGAGCATGCGCCCTGCGGCTGACCAACGCGCGCGCCAGACCCATCTCCCGCAGCGCCTGCGCCGTACCGACGGCCACCGGCGCCTTTCATCTCACAGTGCATTGCGCGCAAAGTCCCCGAATCCATCCGCCAAAGTATGCGCCAAGCCCTCCCGGGCGCCCAGCGCGGCTTGCGTGAGGGAGTGAAAAGCGCGTTATGATCGGCGACTCACGCCGCTTGCCCTGGATGTGGACGATGCGCCGAATCACGGTTTGCCTGCTGCTGTTGTTGGCTCCGCTTGCCGCCCTGGCATCGGACCAGCTGATCGACGGCGATCATGACAGCTGCATCAGCACCAACTCGGCAGCACGCGGCAGAACACCGGCGCCCGAGGCGGCGCCGGCACGCAACAGCCCGCACAAAGCCACGCCGTCCACCGGCGGCGGCAGCGATGGCGATTCGTTGTTCCCGCGCATGCGCACGATGCCGCGCTGGCACAGTTTCCTGCCGGGCATGTTCCGCTGATCCAGTGGTTGACGCGCTGGCTGCGCCGGCCGCCCCCCGACATTGCTGATGCGCTGTGGCAGCGGCTGTGCGGCAGTTGCGCCTGGGTCGCCGCGCTCGATCCGCCCCGCCAGCACCGTCTGCGTGCATTGACCGCGCAGTTCCTGCAGCAAAAGACCATTTCGCCCGTTGACGGGCTGCAGCTGCAAGCGAACGATCAGCTTGTGCTTGCCGCGACCTGCTGCCTGCCGCTGCTGGAAATCGGCGCCGCCGGCTGGCGCGGCTGGTCGCAGCTGATCGTGTATCCGGATGCGTTCCGCGTGCAGCGCACCCACATGGATGCGGCCGGGGTGATGCATGCCTGGGACGACACCCTGATCGGCGAAGCCTGGGAGCAAGGTCCGTTGATCGTCAGCTGGGCCGATGTGCAAGCCGACCTGGACGACCCGCAGGCAGGCTTCAACGTGATCGTGCATGAGATGGCGCACAAGCTCGATGCACTGGATGGCGCGCTCGACGGCACGCCGCCCCTGCCACGCGATGCGCAACGCGCCTGGGCACGCGATTTCCAGCATGCCTACGATCTGTTTTGCCAACGCGTCGATGCGGGTCAAGACACCGAGATCGATCCGTATGCCGCCGAAGCCCCGGAGGAATTCTTCGCAGTGGTCAGCGAATATCACTTCTCCGCACCGCACGTGCTTTTGCGCACGATGCCGCAGGTCGCCCTGCACCTGGAACGGTTTTACGGGCGCTCACCGTTTGCAGATTCAGTGCAACGTTGATGTGCCGCGTCGCGGAGCGGCGTGCGTGATCGCCGTCGGCAGAGGCAACCTGCAGCCATCGCCCGAAGCAGACGCCGCGGGATCGACACACGCCGGCTGTCGATACCACGCACGTTGCGATCGCTCGCCATGCACACTCACACCAATCCAAGATCGCGTGGCTTGGCACCTGGGAACACCCGCTCCAACTGCGCTGGCGACAGCCCCCACAGACGGCTGAGCATCCCGCCGAACAGGCTGCGGTAATTGTTGAGTACCGGGTAATCGCGATTCTGCAGCAGCTGCGCCTGTTGGACCGCCACCTGTTCGCCAGCGATGCGACCACCGCGCACGCCACCTCCCAGTACCCAATACGTGGTGCCGTGCCCGTGATCGGTGCCCTTGCTGCCATTTTCGCGGAAGGTGCGGCCGAATTCGGAGATGACGACCACCACGGTGTCGTTCCAGGCCGGGCCCAACGCATCGGCATAGGCAGCCAGCCCTTCGCCGAGATTGCGCAGGTTGTTGGCCAGGCCACCTTCCACGCTGCCCTGGTTGGCATGCGTGTCCCAGCCACCGACATCGACGAAGCCCAGGCGATACCGCTCGCGCATCAAGGTGGCCATGCGCCGGGTTTCATCGGCGAAGGTGCGTGCGCTGGCGGCGCCACGGCCGGCCTGCTCCATCTCTTCGCGCAGCTGCGCGGTGACCTGCTGACGCAGCGCCAAGCCCTCGCGCGCAGCGGCCGCCAGCGGCGTGCTGTCGTACATCTGCGACAGGATCTGTGCCTGCCGCGCATCCAGCCCGCCTTTGCCGATACTCCGCAACGACACATTGGGTAAATCGCCACCGCCCTGGAACGTCAGCGGCAACGAATCAGTGAACGCGATGGCTGGCACGCCACTGAGCACCCCCGACAGGCGCGCCATGAACCCGGAGCGGTAATCGCGGTGCGTGCCGGCCTGGCCGGATTCGATATCGTCCTGGGTTTCGAAGTGACTGCGCGACAGGTCGTCGGTGCCGGCAAACGGCACGAAGGCCACTTGCTTGCGTTCCCACAGTGGCAGCAGCGTCTCGCGCACCACCGGGTTGAGACCCCACTGCGCGTTCAGCGCGACAGCACTGTTTGGATTGGCCGGATCCGGCCGCGCAATCGCCAGGCTCGGCCGCGACTGGTAATAAAAATCGCTGCCATGCGGCACCAGCAGATTATTGCTGTCGTAGCCGCCACGCAGAAACACCACCAGCATGCGTGCGCTATCGCGTGGCGCAGCGAACAGACGACCGGCCCACGGCACGCTTGCAGCGGCTGCAGAGGCAAGCAGAAATTGACGTCGTTGCATGGTGTACTCCCGCGGCGGTGACCGCCTGGCATTCGTGGACCGCTGGATCAGCGTTTTGATTCTGCGAACGTGAATCGTGGGCCTTGAATCGGCGCTCCGAATCGGCGCCATGGCCTCAGCGATAGTTGAAGTCTGGCGACGACAGCAAAAACCCATTCCATTCGGCAGGCGAGCGCGCCTGATCCAGCGCCTGCCGTGTGGCAGCCGAGAGCGATGGCGCCAACCAGCGGTACGACGGGCGCGTCTCGATCTGCACCAGCGCAGGAATCGGCGTCTGGTTGTCGCCCTCCAGACGAAACAACTGCTTCGGTCCGCCGCCGATCGAACGCGCCACCTCGAACCTGCGTGCCAACTGCCCGGAACTGGTCCAGGCCTGCGATTGCAGCGACCAACCATCGGGCGTGATGCGACCAAACAACGGTTCACCCAGCTGCTGCACCCAACTGGCCATTGGCGCGGCATTGATCACCGGCTGCCCCTCGTACGCCACCCGCATCGCCGACACCACGAACCGGTTCGGGTCCTTGAACTTGCGCGGTTGCGCCTGCGCAAACTCCGGCGACGCCAGCATGGTCTGCATGACCTTGGCGATATCGCCATCGCTATGCTGGAAGGTATTGGCCATGCGCGTCACCAGCGCAGTGGGCGGTGTGTCGCTGACGAAGTACTCGGCCAGGCGCTGCGAGATGAAATGCGCACAGGCCGGCTGCCGCACCAACAACTGCACGGCGCGTTCGATCTCATCCAGCCCACCGCCGGCAATGCGCTGGCCAAGCAGCATCTTGTCGCCGGGTTGATGACGCGCCGGATTGAATTCGAACAGACCCTTGCGCACCACCTGCGCCTGCCCTGAACCTGCGGGCGGCAACGGCGGTGCGCCGGTGGGCGTGATCGGTACCAGGCCCGCGCCGGTGAGGATCAGCGCCAGTTGCTGCACATCCTGCTGGCTGTAGCCGCCGTGCACGCCCAGCGTGTGCAGTTCCATCAACTCGCGTGCGTAGTTTTCGTTGACCTTGCCCTTGGCGTTCTTGGCGTTGTCCAGGTACTCCAGCATTGCCGGGCTTTCCAGCGTGGCCATCACCAGGTCGGCGAACTTGCCGGTGGCATTGGGGCGGATCGCGTTTTCCATGTAGTCGGCCGCCATCCACTTCACCCGGGCCTTGTCGGCATACACGCTGAAATGGTTGAGCCAGAACCACACCAGTTGCTCGCGCAGTTGATCCGGCGCGTACACCGCGCGCAACAGTTGCGCCTGCCGCGCCTGCACCAGCATCTGACCACCGCGCGCCTGCCACTCCTTGCGCAAGGCAACCTTCTCATCGCCATCGGGCATGGACTGCAGGCGGACCTTGTCGGCTTCGTACTGGGTCAGCAGATCCACCAGCGGGGTATGCAGCGCGTCGAAGCGCTGCAGCTGCGCGCGTACCGGCGCGGGCAACGCAGCGTCGTCGCTGGGCTGCAACAACAGTGCACCAAAGCGCTTGGGCCCCAGCCGTGTCAGTTGGGTCGCGCTGCTGCCATCAACCCCGTAAGTGGCCCGCTGCAGCCAGCGCATCTGCGATGGTGTCAGCGGCGCTTCGGCAGCCGTGCAAGTGAGCGCGCACAGGCTGCCGATCAACAGCGGCAGCACCCGCCATCCTCGCGTGTGTTGCGCGTGCGCGTGCACGCATACGGCCTGGCCAGCTTGCTCGAACATGCAGCCCTCCATCGCAACGGCTTGCCCACTCAGTATGGGTAAGCCAACGCGTGAGGCGTTAAACGGTTGTCGGAACGCCAGCGCACATTGGCCACGGGTTCATCGGGCCCCTCCGGCGGTCACAGTCCCGGCGGCAGGGTCACATCGAAGCGGGCGCCGCCCAGTTCCTGCGAGCGCACCACCTGCAGCTCGCCGCGATAGCCCTTGATCAGGTCCTGCACGATCGACATGCCGATGCCGTGTCCTTGCACGCGCTCGTCGCCACGCACGCCGCGCTGCAGAATCTTGGCCACGTCTTCCGGCGCGATGCCGGGGCCGTCGTCTTCCACCGACAGAATCAAGCCGGCACGACGGCTACCGGTGGTGGGCCCCGGTTTTGCGGTCAGCAACACGCGGCTACGCGCCCACTTGAAGCCGTTTTCCAGCAGATTGCCGAGCAGTTCCTGCAAATCGCCCGGCTCGCCGTGAAAGCGGGCCTCGGGGGAAATATCGAATTCGCACAACACGCCTTTGACCGAATACACCTTCTCAAGACCACGCACGATTTCTTCGGCGGTCGACTCGATCGGCAATGGTGCCGCGAACAATTTGTGCCCGCTGGAAGCCGCACGTGCCAGCTGATACGACACCAGGTCGTTCATGCGCCGCAGCTGCACATCCATTTCTTCGTGCAGATCGCGCTCGGACGCACCGCTATCCAATTGCGTACGCAAGACGGCAATGGGCGTCTTGAGGCTATGCGCAAGGTCGGCCAGCGTATTGCGCTGACGCTCCAGGTTGTCGCGTTCGCTCTCGATGAAGGCATTGATGCTGTCGGTCAGCGGCTCCAGTTCGCGCGGATGCTGCTCGCTCATGCGCTGGATCTCGCCGCGCTGCACCTTCGTCAACTCATTGATGACCCGCCGCAGCGGACGCAGGCTCCATTGCAGAATGAAGGCCTGCAACACCAGCAGCACCACACCGGCGCTGCCAAGGTAGAACCATACCGCACCACGGAACACGCGCAGTTGCGCGCCCATCGAGCGCGCGTCTTCCATCACATAGATGGTGTACGGAATCTCGCCACCGTGTTCGCGTTCGACATAGCTCACGCCCAGCCCGTAGCGATACAGCTGGCCCAGGCTGCCGTCGATCTGGGTCATTTCCAGCGGGCCGATGAATTCTTCCTGGCGCGGCTCCAGCATGCGGCCGTGCGGAATGTTCGGGCCTTCGGCCGACATCGAGGTCCAGCTTTCGTCCGGACGCACGACTTCCACATACAGGCCGCCACCGGGAACATCGAAACGCGGGTCGGGCGGTTGCCCGCCGATATACAGCGACCCGTCGCGCACAAAATCGATATTGGCCGCATACGCGGAGGCGTAGTTCTTCAGCCGCTCGCGTAGGTTCTTCTCGGCGGTGTCGGCAAACGCCACATCCAGCGCGTAACCCGCCAGCGCCAGGAAGGCGACCAGGCTGAGGCTGGCGGCCAGCAGCTGGCGGGCCTGCAATGAGCGCGGCCGCCAGCGTCTATACCACTTGGAGCGGCCCGGCACTTGGTCTTCCTGCTCGTTGACGCGCTGACTCAGCCTTCGGTACGCGGAATGGCGAAGCGATAACCGCGTCCACGCACGGTCTCGATCGGCTTGAGTTCACCATCGGGGTCGAGCTTCTTGCGCAGACGACCGATGAACACTTCCAGCACGTTCGAATCGCGGTCGAAGTCCTGCTGATAGATGTGCTCGGTGAGATCGGCCTTGGAGACCAGTTCACCGGCATGCATCATCAGGTACTCGAGCACCTTGTACTCATAACTGGTCAGATCGACATTGGCGCCGTTGACGCTCACCGTCTGCGCCGCCAAATCCAGCGCGACCGGGCCGCATTCCAGCGTGGGCTTGCTCCAGCCGGCAGCACGCCGCAGCAGCGCATTGACGCGCGCCAGCAACTCTTCGACGTGGAACGGCTTGACCAGATAATCGTCGGCACCCTGTTTGAGGCCTTCGACCTTGTCCTGCCAGCTCGAGCGCGCGGTCAGGATCAGCACCGGAAACTTCTTGCCCTCATCGCGCAAGGCCTTGATCAGCTCCATCCCCGACATCTTGGGCAAGCCAAGGTCGATGATGCCGACATCAAATGGCACTTCACGGCCCATGTAGAGGCCTTCTTCGCCGTCCTGTGCAGCGTCGACCGCAAAGCCTTCGCGCTTCAGGCGCGCCGCAAGGGTTTCGCGCAGCGGAGCTTCGTCTTCGACCAAAAGGATACGCATGCACTCTCCCTAGTTACGTTGTCGGCCAGTGGCCGGGGAATTTATAAGACTGAACGCAGAACTATCTACGTTCAGTGGTTATCGTCGCGTGGTGGCGCGTCGGGCGGTGGCAAGTTACGCGCAGGCGCAGCCTGCGTCTGCTCCGGCTCATACACGGTGTGCACGCGCCCGTCCTTCATGTACTTGACCCGATTGAGATTGCCGCCGTCGAACGGCACCCGCTCGGCGCCCAGAATCTGTCCACCGGTGGACCGTTGTACATGCCGAATGGTGTCCGACAGCGTACGGCTATTGCCGCGCGCCGAAGGCGGCAATGCCTCGCGCCCGCTCTGCACCATCGGATAGCCCTGGCCCCAGGCCGACGGCGCGGCCATGGCAACCCAGAGGGCGACCAGAGCGACTTGGCGAGCGCGGCAGAGCGATTGGGTCACAAACAGATCCTAGCGGGTTGTTCAGGAACATTCAAAATTCGTGAAATCGACCACACACAATTGAGGATCGAGCATCGGAATCGAGGCAAATTCTTGATTTTTCGGGGTGAATCCGATCTGAACTTTTTAGCTTCACGTTAACAGCGTTCAGTGAAATGAATACCGATCAGATCCGCGCGCACGACCAGCGCGCGTTTGTTGCGGACGCGCCTGCTGCAGAAACGACCGGAGATACTCGGACATCCCGGCAGTCCGTTCAGGAATGCAAGCGGTGGGCCAAAGTCAGGCAACGACTCGCCAGGACCGTGTATCGGTGCGCTCCAATGCCTGCTCGACCAGTTCCCAGCCGGCACCCGGACGATGGGCGCCCTCGCTCAGGACCTGCCGGAACGCCCTGCCTCCAGGCTGGCCATGGAACAGGCCCAGCACGTGCCGGGTCATGTGCTTCAAGCCCACCCCCTGTGCCAGCTGTGATTCCACGTACGGCTGATAGGCGCGCAGCAAGGACTCGCGCGGTTGCTCGGGCCGCTGGTTCAAGGCGGCATCCAGACAATGCAGGACGTACGGGTCGTGGTAAGCGGCGCGGCCGAGCATGACGCCGTCGGCGTGCTGCAGATGCGCTATTGCCGGGTCAACGGCCACAATGCCGCCGTTGAGCACGACCGGCAGACCGGGCCGCTCCTGCTTGAGCCGGTAGGCCCAGTCGTACCGAAGCGGCGGCACTTCGCGGTTTTCCTTCGGCGACAAGCCCTTGAGCCAGGCATTACGGGCGTGCACCACCACCATGGCGGCGCCGGCCGCGACCACCTGGTCGACAAAGCGGGCGAACAGCGTGTAATCGTCATCGTCGTCCACGCCCAGGCGGCACTTGACCGTGATCGGCAAGTGGGTGGCCGCGCACATGGCCGCAACGCACTCGGCCACCAGCCCCGGCTCACGCATCAGGCAGGCGCCAAAACGCCCGGCCTGCACGCGGTCGGACGGGCAACCGCAGTTGAGGTTGATCTCATCAAAGCCCCATTCCTGCGCGATTGCCGCCGCCTGCGCGAGCAAGGCAGGATCGCTGCCGCCCAGTTGCAGCGCCAGCGGATGTTCCACCGCATCGAAGCCGATCAAGCGCGCGCGGTCGCCGTGGATCACCGCGTTGGCGTGCACCATCTCGGTGTAGAGGCGTGCGGACGGCGCCAACAGGCGGTGGAAGACCCGGCAATGGCGGTCGGTCCAGTCCATCATCGGGGCAACGGACAGGCGCAGGGAGGCGGCGTAACGATCGGTGGAAGCGGTCATCGACAAGGTAGCCGCAGCGAGCGGCCATGGGAATGCGAAGCAGGATCAACAGCTTACACGGGCCCCGATGAATCTGCGGCAGTGCGGCATGGATGTGGGAACGCCTGCGCCTCAGCCTGGCTGCAAGGTCGCTTGTTCGCGTGCCGGATAATCTAGGAGGACCGGTTGATCGAATCCGAGCGTTAGGCGCAAATGCAGATGCCGCTGGTGACGCGCTTGGGCCGCCAGGATCAAGCTAAGCTCGACCTTCGGACGGGGGCGAATGCCCTGCATTGGCGCTGGCTTGGTTTTCCCTCGCTCGCCGAGGACCGGCCGGAGCGGAGGCATCGCCGCAGGATACGCGGTGCCTGTCTGCGTTCGCCCTGCGGAGCGAACGCGTTGCATCGTCAGTGACGAGCTGAGCTTTCTCGGTCCAGTGCCGCAATCATTGCTGCGTCCGGACGGAAGCGAAACTTACGGGTTACGGACACCGACACGCTCTTCGGCGCTCAGCGGCTTGCCCAGCGCATGGTAGGAGGCAATCAGCGTGATCAGGGCCGTGCCCATGACCGTGTAGAAGCTCCACGACTTGGCCAGCACGTGCACCTGGCCGAACACCAGCGCAACGACGGCGGTGGCAGTGCACAGCACCATGGCCAACAGCGACATCAGGAAAGGGATGGAGGGATCGAGCTTCATGGTCCGGGGGTTCCAAGGTGCGATGCGATAGCTGCAGCATCGGCGTTCCCGGCGCTTTCTTGAACTGTTTTCCGCGGTTTTTTCCGGGCGATTCAAAGCAAGTCAGCAAGCACTCAGTTTTCTGTCAAAACCTTGGCGCGCAAGGGTTTGTGCGTCAGAAAAATCCTGACGCAATGGCGAAAAGATCACCACCACCGTCAGAGATCCAGCGCGGCCGTGGCGGAAAACCGACGACGCTGCCAGGAGCGGTTTGACGCTACCAGACAGTGGCTTGGAGTGCTGCGATGGATGCGGCGATGCCCCTCGACGACGTCGACGTGGCAGGTGCAGCAAGAGCTGGAGGATGCGCAGCGACCAGATAGACGGCGCATCATGCACCCCCAGCCGTGGCGTGCTTCGCCAGAGACGGGACGCGTTGCGACAAGAGCGCGCGTGACCACCTACCTGCCGCACAGCAGCCGTTGGCTACGAGCAGCCGCCCGCTGCTTCTAGCGGGTAAAGCGCAAGCACATACGCGCATCGCGGCCGATGCGGCACGCTGTGAGCAGCAGCCCTGGCAGGCAAGACTGGCGCGCTCAGCGCGCCGGCGCGGTGGCGAATTCGCCGCGTTGCAGCTTGGTCACATCGTTGCCCTGCCCGTCCTTGAGGCTGAGGTCCGCTCCCTTGGCGGCGAGGTCCTTGAGCACGTCGGTGCGTTGGAACAACGCCGCATACATCGCAGCGGTCTGGCCGGCGTTGTTGCGCTGGTCCGGCGCGCAATCGGCCTGCATCAAGCGCTTGGCGATGCCCAGCTCGCCCTTGAAGATGGCGCCCATCAGCGCGGTGTTGCCGCGCTTGTCCTGCGCGCAGGGGTCGGCGCCGGCGCTCAGCAACTGCTCCACCGCCGGCCGCTGGCCGTGGTACGCGGCCAGGATCAAGGCGGTATAGCCCTTCTCGTCGCGGGTATTGAGGTCGTAATGCGAGCGAATGAACTCGGCCAGCATGTCCTGGCGGCCCTCACGCGCGGCGTCGAAGAAATACTCGCGCAGCTGCAGCTTGATCTGCTCAGGCATGGCGGTGGCCGTCGCGCTGGCAGCGGATGCAGGTGACGCAGCGTTGGCAATCACAGACACGCTGCCAAGCATCAGAAACAACAGGGTGCGCATAGGAATCTCCCGAAAAAAGACGACATCGCGGCGCAGCCGCGAGGTCGTCGGGACGGATCAGTCCTGCAGGCTGGAGGCCAGCTGCTTGACCCGCGCCAGGTCGCCCTTGGCCACGCGGGTGACGCCGGTGCCGTACTCGGGGTCGGCCTTGTACAGGAACGACAGCATCAGATGCTTGCTTTCGGTATCGGTGGCGGCCAGCGACTCGCCGAAGCTCTGCACCAGGTCGGCACGGTCCTTCTTGCTGTAGGAGCGATACAACTCGCCGGCCTGCTTGAAGTTCTGCTCGCGGGTGATCTTGGCCTGCTGGGTCGTGCCCGACAACGGCAGCTCGCTGTAGCGCGCAGCGGTGTCCTGCGGACGCGGCTCCAGGCGGCTCGGCTCATAGTTCACGCCACTGGTGGTCTGACCGATGTTGCCCTGCCCATCCTGGTTGCCGTTGTTGACCGCCACACGCGGGCGATTGACCGGCAGGCTCAGCCCATTGGCACCGATGCGATACAGCTGCGTATCGGCGTACGAGAAAATACGGCCCTGCAACAGGCGGTCTTCAGACGGCTCGATACCCGGCACCAGATTGGCCGGCGCCATGGCCACCTGCTCGGTTTCCTGGAAGAAGTTGTCGACGTTCTTGTTCAACACCATCTGGCCGACCTTCTGCTCCGGCACGTCCGGCCAGATCTTGGTGGCGTCGAGCGGGTCGAAATCGAACTTGGCCAGGTCTTGCGGCTTGAGCACCTGCACGTACAGATCCCATTTCGGGTAATCGCCCTTCTTGATCGCACCGACCAGATCGTTGGTCAGGTGGCTGTAGTCCTTGGCCTGCACCGCAGCGACCTGCTTGGGATCGAGGTTCTTGATGCCCTGCAGCGTCTTCCAGTGGAACTTGACGTAGTGCACTTCGCCCTGCGCGTTGACCAGCTTGTAGGCATGCACGCCATTACCGTCCATGAAGCGGTAGCCAGCAGGCGTACCTTCATTGGAGTACAGCAGGGTCAGCGTGCGCGTGGCTTCGGGCACGTGCGAGAAGAAATCGAAGCGACGCGAATCGTCATCCAGATTGGTGCGCGGATCCGGCTTGAACGCATGCACCATGTCGGGGAACTTGATCGCATCGCGGATGAAGAACGTGGGGAAGTTGTTGCCGACCAGATCCCAGTTGCCTTCGCTGGTGTAGAACTTGGTGGCGAAGCCATGCGGGTCGCGCAGCGTCTCCGGCGAGTGGTTGCCATGCACCACCGACGAAAAACGCACGAACACCGGCGTTTTTTCGCCGGCGCTGAACACCTTGGCCTTGGTCAGATTGGAGAGATCGGCAGTGGCGGTGAACTCACCTTTGACGCCAGTGCCGCGCGCATGTACTACGCGCTCCGGGATGCGCTCGCGATCGAAGCGCTGCAGCTTCTGGATCAGCTGCACGTCCTGCAGCAGCGTCGGACCGGTGGCACCGGCTGTCTGCGAATTCTGGTTATCGCCGACCTTGGCGCCATTGTCGCGGGTCAGAACGGATTGGGCGAAGACCGGCGGAGCGATCAACGTCGGGGCTAGCAGGGCTAGCACCATGAGGGGTCCAGGGCGCATGGCGTCGGCTCGTTTGAGGAGGCTGAATCATCGCCAGCAGGCCGAAGCGTGAGAAGTCGTTAGTTATGATCGCTTCGATAGGGGAACATGATGATGACCGCGTTGCGTGATATGCATCGCCAAACCCGCGAGCGGTGCATAGCAAATAACCGCATTATCGAGCGCTGTGTGCGTCATTGCGTTTTGCGCGACCTCAATGCCAATCGCGCAGCCAATGTTGCGCTGCAAGAGTCATGCGCAGTGCGGATGATGCGAGTGGCCATTGCGCATCGCGCGTATGCCGATGCGATGCGACTGGCCATGCTCCCCGTGTAGCTGCACAACGCGACACTGGCTTGCATCGTGCAACACCCAAAACGGCACGCTATATCCGTATCGGCAGCGCATCACCATCGCACGCGAAATTGCACGATGCGATGATGATGATGGCGATGGCGATGGCATCGCCAGGCGATCTTCAACGCCCGATCACCCGCTTGAACGGCGGCAAGGCATCGATGATGCGTTTGCCGTAGCGGCGGGTGAGCAGGCGCGAGTCGAGAATGATCACGCGGCCGTGGTCGCTGGAGCTGCGGATCAGGCGGCCGGCGAATTGGGTGAGCGTGCGCAACGCATGCGGGATGGCGATCAGGTTGAAGGCGTTATGGCCGCGGCTTTCCAGCCATTCGCTCAAGGTGGAGGTTTGCGGATCGGTGGGCACGGCGAAGGGCACCTGGGTGATGACCACGGTGGTGCAGGCTTCGCCGGGCAGGTCCAATCCTTCGCCGAAGGAATTGAGGCCGAACAACACCGAGCCTTCGCCCGCGCCTATGCGGCGCAGATGTTCGGTGATCAGTTGCGACTTGTTGCCCTCGCCCTGCACCAGCACGCGGTTGCGCTGCGCCAGCGGCATCAGGTCGGCCACCTTTTCCATCTTCCAGCGCGAAGTGAACAGCACGATGCTGCCCTTGGCGTTCCAATCCAGTTCGCGCACCAGATACTTGGCCACTTCCTTGGGATGGCCTTCGCGGTCATCGGGAGTCACCGGAAAATTGGGGACGATCAATTCGGCCTGGTTGGGCAGGTCGAACGGCGAGGCCAGCGATGCCATTTCGGCGTGATCGGGCAAGCCGTTGTCGATGGCGAAGGACTGGAAATCGCCGCCACCGGTCAGCGTGGCCGAGGTCATCACCACCGAATCCACCTCGTTCCAGATCATCGTGCGCAGCACCTGCGCGGCCGACACCGGCGAGCAATGGCAGATCAGGTCGCCATCGCGCGAGAGGGTGATCCAGCGCGCCATCGGCGGCTGGCCTTCCTTGTCCTCGCGGCGCCACCCGCTCCATAGATTGTGCTGCTGCTCGGCCATTTCCAAGGCCATGCCGAGACTGCGCTGCAGACGTTCGCGCGCGGAATCGTCCTGTTTTCCCTTCGCAATCGCACTGTGCGCGGCATGCACCCAGTTGAACAGCGCGCGGGTTTCTTCGCCGAGCTCTTCGATGGCTGGGCCCCACTGCGGCGGCAACTTGCCATTGGCCGCGCGCCACAGCGGATCGCGCTCGCCGGGTTCCGGTTTCCATACGCGTTCGACCTCGGCGTGGAAGGCCTTGAGCAGTTTGGACACGCGCGCAGCCACCTCGATGGCTTCGTTGGGCAGCAAATTGCCCAGCTTGTCCTTGTCCACTGCGCGATAAGCAGCCGCGATGAGGATCTGCATGCGCCCGGTACGCCTGGCCATGTCGTCCAGCGGCAGATTGGCTGCGCCCTGGTCGATCGCCACGCCGGCGATGTGGTGGCCTTCGTCGAGCACCAGCAGCATGTCCGCTGGCGGGGCGATCAATGGCTGGCCGTTTTCGGCATCGCCCAGCGACAGTGACGACAACAGCAAGGCATGGTTGGTGACCACGATCTGCGCTTCGCGCACATCGGTGCGTGCCTTGAGCACCGGACATTGCGCTGCGTAGCTGCAGCGGCGCCCCGCACAGCCGGACGCCGGCGTGGTGATGCGCATGCGCAGCGGCACGGAGATCTGTTCTGGCGCATCGTCCAGATCGCCATTCCAGGTGCGGGCGGCGTAGGCCTTGGCCAACCGTTTGGCCAGATCCGCATCGACCGGGCTGAGCGGGCGGTCGTAGAGCGCCTGCTCGTCTTCGAACATGGCGTTCTGACTGGTGTCGCCTTCCAGTTCGGCGGCATTGCGGGTGCACAGGTAGCGCGTGCGGCCCTTGGCCAACGCCACGGTGGCATCCAGCCCGGTGGCCTTGAGGAAGGCCGGGATGTCGCGTTCCACCAGCTGCGATTGCAGCGCCACGGTGCCGGTGCTGATGACCAGTTTTTTCTTGGTGGCCAACGCGATCGGCACGCCGGCGGTGAGATAGCCCAGGCTCTTGCCCACGCCGGTAGGCGCCTCGGCGATGCCGATGCCGCCGGAGGTGGCCAGTGCACGCGAGACCAGGCCGATCATCTGGCTCTGTGCGCGCCGCGTGGCAAAGCCCGGCGTATTGGCCTGCAGCTTGGCGTAGGCGTCGCGGATGCTGGCCTTGATCGGGTCGGTCAGGCGGCGCTGGGTGGGAACGGGCGCCGACGGCGCGGCCGGAGGGGCAACTTCACTCATCGCGCTATTTTCGCACGGACCGGCGCAGTGACTGCGACCGGCGCGCCGCACGGCTGAACAGGTTGCCTGCTTGCAGCGGCGACCCGGCGAGTCCCATGCCGGTGCGACTGCTGAGCGGCCGAGGGCATGGGTCGATTCTCCGATGGTTGCCTGCCAGCACCGGCCGCCTGCAGGCATTCGCCGCCGGGGTAACCTGGAAGGCGGCGCAGTGAATGCCGATGCAGGAAACGCCGCTGGCTTTAAAGCGTAGGCAGCATCAATGCGCGCTCAGTTCCGCCGCCGGCGCGCCGGCCACGCATGGCGCGCCCACACCAAGCCGATGGCCGCCATCGCAATACCCATCAGCAACATGCCGGCGCCCACGCCGTTCGGGCCGAAGCGTTCGTACAACAGGCCACCGCGATTGACTGCCGCCAGTGCCTGCGGATGCAGCAGCGTCCACACGCCCTGCCCGGCGCAGACCAGCCCAACGATCACCAGCAAGATGGCTTTGAGCGGAATCACGGGCGCGGACCAGTGCCAGCGGGCAAACGCTGCAGGCTGGCCGCCAGCGTCCACACCAGCACGCCAATACCAACGGCCTGTACGGCCATCAGCACGAAGTGGGCGACGCTGACCACCATGCTGATCTGACGCACGTTGCCTTGCTGCAGCAACAACATCGGAATCGCCTGGACGGCGACCTCGGCGAACAGGCAGCCCAGCAGCAGCCAGAGCGCGGCCAGCCCGGCGCGCCGCAGCGGGCTATGCGGTGCGCGCCACAACAGGACCAGCCCGAGCAGCACCGCAATCAGCATCGGCACGCGCGACAGCAGGCTGGTGACCAGGGTCAGCAGGACCGCGGTGGCATCGGCGCTACCCACGTCAGTCGGCACTGATCAGCACGGCCTCGCGCGCGCGCAGCGCGGCGTAGACCGGGTCGGTATCCGGGCGCACGCCATGCCACAGCGCGAAGCTCTCGGCGGCCTGCTCCACCAGCATGCCCAGTCCGTCGATGGCGTACCGGCATTGCGCCGCGCGCGCCCAGGCAAGGAACGCAATCGCGGTATCGCCGTAATTTAGATCGACCGCGGCAGTCAGGCTGTTGACCAGGCCCAGTGGCAATGCGAACGCACCGGCATCGCGGTCGCGACCTGCGGCAGTGGCATTGACGATCAGTTCGAAGTCGCCCAGCTCGCGCAGGTCCTCGATGTAACGCGACGTCACCCGCGCCGGTTCGCCCAGCGCATCGCACAAGGCATCGGCGCGCTCGGGCGAGCGGTTCACCACCACCATTGCGGTGATGCCCGCCTCCAGCAGCGCCGGCGCCACGCCACGGGCAGCGCCGCCGGCGCCCAGCAGCAGCACGCGGCGACCACGCAGATCCAGGCCCTGGCGCTCGGTGAGATCGCGCACCAGGCCGGCGCCGTCGGTGTTGTCTCCCTGCCACTGGCCGTCGTTACGCACCAACGTGTTCACCGCCCCGGCCAGCCGCGCGCGATCGCTCAGGCTGCTGGCCAGCCCATAGGCGGCTTCCTTCAACGGCAGGGTGACGTTCGCGCCTTTGCCGCCTTCATCGGCGAAGCGTTGCAGCGCGGCGCTGAAGTCTTCCTGCGGCGCGTCGATGGCGGTGTAGTCCAGCGCAATGCCGGTCTGCTTCCCGAAGTCGGCATGGATGGCCGGCGACAGCGAATGGGCGACGGGGTGACCGAATACGGCATAACGGGATACGGGCATGAAACGCTCTCTGGTTGACTAGACTGTGCGCGAATCTAGAGTGGCCAACAAAATGTAGCGAGCGGTCGCCAGGTGGGCGTGGACGGCGCGCAGGAACCGGAGTGTACGAATGGTACATGCCGATTCCGAGCACCGGCCGCGCCTGCCTGGCGACCGCGCAGTAATTTTGTAAACCGCTCCTTGAGGCAGGAACACCGCATGCACTATCGATGGCCGCTGCTCACGCTGGCGGCAAGTTTACTCTGCGTCCCGTCTGCTTCGGGGCTTGCTGAATTCGGCATCGAGGGCATGGGTGTGGTCTCCACGCCGGCCAACGAGGCGCGCGCCACGCTCAGCCCGGACGGGCAACGCATCGTTTGGGCCAGCGACCGCGCCGGTGGCGCCGGCGGCTGGGACCTGTGGCAGGCGCAGCTGCGCGGCGGGCGTTGGCAGGACGCGCAGACGCTGCCGATCAATACCGCGCAGGACGAGACCACCCCATTCTTCAGTGCGGACGGCCGCTGGCTGCTGTTCGCCTCCACCCGGCCCGGCGGCGCTGGCGGCAGCGACCTGTACCGAGCACCGGTGGATGCGCAAGGCGCCGTAGGCCCGGTGCAATCGCTGGGCGCGGCGATCGACAGCGCCGGCAACGAGCGCGCACCGACGCTGTCGCTGGACGGCACACGCCTGCTGTTCGCCAGCGACGGACATGGCGGTGCTGGCGGCATGGATCTATTCGTCGCGCACTGGGATGGGCAGGCGTTCAGTGCGCCGGTGGCCTTGCTCGACATCAATAGCGCAGCCGATGAGCTGGACGCCGCCTGGCTCGGCGACGGGCGCGCGCTGGTATGGGCCCGCGGGAAGACCGATGGCCCCAGCCAGTTGCTGCTGGCCATCTGCAAGGACGGGCACTTTGCACAAGGCTTGCCGCTGCCGCTGTCGTTCAACGGGCCGCAGGAGCGCACGTTCGGCGCGGTCGTGGATACGGCCAAGCCCGGCGAATTGCTGGTGACCGGTAGTGCCCGCGCGCCGCGCGCAGGGCAGTTGGACATTTACCGGATGAAGGCACCGGCAGCCGATGGCGATGCGAGTTGCCGTTGAGGTGGATTGGGTGCATCGGTCAGATCGAGACGATGTTGTCTGGGCATTCGCCGCAGAGCTGCTGATCGCTTGCAACGAGGTGACCAGCAAACCATGCGATGCGAAGTCTTCATTCTTCAATAAACAACCCGCGAACTGACTGGCGTGGTGCCCTCGCCACTTGCGGGACCGATTGCGGCATGGATGCCGCCATCCAGGCTCCATGGATGGGTTCACGGCATGTCCTGCGAGCGGCGAGGACACCGCGCACTCGACCGAGCAGGCCTTTGACGGCATCCAACAAGTCAAGGCCGACAAACCGCTGCGCAGATGCCATGCGAGCAATGAGCGGCCCACGCTCAAGGTCAGCCGTGTAGTGCGGTCTGCAGCACTGCACTCTCTGCAGCAACTCAACGATCAATCACTGCGCGTCGCTAACGGATATCAGCCGGCATGCCGCAATCATCACCTCACTCAATACACATCGCGTCGATAACGTCCCGCCGCCGTCAACGAGTCCAGACGCGTGTCGCCGAGTACTTCGCGCAACGCCGCATCGACCTCGCGCGCCATGCTGTCCAGACTGCCACAGACGTAAATGACCGCGCCACGGTCGATCCAGTGTCGCAACGTGCCGCCGGCTTCGCGCAAGTGATGCTGCACGTAGCGTTTTTGTGGTTGATCGCGTGAAAACACCCATTCCAGCTGTCGTAGATGCCCACTCGCCTGCCAGGCCTGCAGCTCGTCGGCGAACAGGCGGTCGTGCGCCGCATGCCGTTCGCCGAACAACAACCAGTGCCCATGCACGCCGGCCAGCTCGGCCTCGCGTAGCAGCGCGCGCAAGCCTGCAATGCCGGTGCCGTTACCGATCAAGACCATCGGCATTGTTTCGAGCCGATGGAACCCGGGATTGGTGCGCAACCGTGCGCGGACCGGCGCGCCGATCGCCGCGTGGCAGATCAGCCACCCCGAACCCAGACCAGGACTGCCATCGGCACGCACCGTCAACCGCACCACGACCATCGCGGTGCCGTCGGCCGGTACGCTGGCGAGCGAATAATCGCGGGTAGGCAGCCAGGCGCATGCGTCCAGCCAGGTTTGCGGATCAGGGCGATGGGCAAGCGGCGTTGCGGGCGGCTCGGGCAGTACGCGCTCGGCGGCAACCTGCTGCAATGGCAGCAGCTGCGCATCCACGTGCACCAGCGTGTCCGGCGCCAGGCCCCATGCCGCCAGGCAGTCGCGCACCTGTGCTTGGGCGTGCGCAGGCTGCACTTCAAGGATGTCGCCGGCCTGCCACTGTGCATCCGCAGGTGGCTGCAGATCGATGCGCCAGATCGGCGCTCCCTCGCTGCCCGGGTTCAGATGCGTGCGTGAGGACAGGGTCCATTCGGTCAGTTTGGGCCGTGCCAGCGGCGCCACGCGCATGGGCGCACCGGCGATCTGGCCCAGCTGCGCATGCCATTGCGCCAGCGCCTGCGGATCGACGTTGTCCAGTTCCACCGCAGCAAACAGCGCGCGTGCACCTTGCGCATCCAGCCACTGTTCGACACGCCGCGAGAACCCGCAGAACTGCGCGTATTGGCGGTCGCCCAGCGCCAGCATCGCGTAAGTCAGGTGCGGCAATTCCAGGCCTTGCCGCAGCAGCCCACGCTCGAAACCGCGTGCCGCATCCGGGGGCTCGCCATCGCCAAACGTGCTGATCACAAACAACGCATGCCCGCTGCGTTGCAGGGCCTGTGCATCCAGCTGCGCCAGCGAGCGCACCTGCACCGGCAAGCCGGCAGCCTGCAGATGCCCGGCGGCCTGCCACGCCAGGCGCTCGGCAAAACCGCTCTGGCTGGCAAACGCAATCAACCATGGTGCCGCCTGCGAGGCCGGCGCTGCGCCGTGCAACACCTTGCGCGCAGCGCGCAGCGCGCGTTTTTTGCGGCGCCGATCCAGATACAGCATCCAGCCGGTGACGAAGAACACCGACATGCCCAGGCTGGCCAGCATCACCACCATGCGCCCGGGCAACCCGAAAAAACTGCCCGAATGCAGCGGGAACATGCTCACCGCCAATTGCTGCCCGCGCGGCAGCAGCGCGTAGTCCTGGCGCTGCAGCAGTGCTCCGCTGTCCGGCGCGATATCAAGACTGTTGTAGGCGCGATCGTGAGCCGGATTGTCGGGCAAGAACCGCACATTCAACGGCTGCCCGTCGCGCGTGGGAATGCGCAGATCCAGGGCGGCGCTACGAGTGGCGGGAATGCCATCGAGCGTGCGCTGCACGTGTGCAAGATCGACGGTGGCCGGGCGGCTATCGCCTTTGTCGCCACGTATCGCAGGCGGGCCGCCGAGCAAGGCCACCATGCCATCGCGATACCAGGGGTAGGACCAGGTCAGCCCGGTCAGCGCGACCAGCAAATACACCAGCAAGCACCAGGTGCCGAACACCGCATGCAGGCTCCACAAAAAACTGCGCCCCTGCCGTCGCCATTCCACCACCCACCAGGTGCGCGGGCTCCACCACCGTCGCGGCCAGCGCAGATACAGCCCCGATGCGCAGAAGAACAGCAAGATGAAGGCGCTCGCACCGGTGACCGCCTGCCCGCGTTTGCCGGCCGTCAGGTTGCGGTGCAGGTCTTCGATGAAGGCAAACGCTGTACTCAGCCGCGGCGGCGCGACCCGCTCACCCGTATAGGGGTCGAAGTACACCCGGCCCGCGCCCTTGCCGGAAAGACGCGCTGCAGACGGGCGCGCACCGGTGGGGTCGATCAACAGGCGTGTCACCGCCTGTTTTTGCCCTGCACCGGCTGGCGCCAGATCGAGCCGCTGCAGCAGCACATCCACCGGCAAGGCCCGCTCGCCCGCCGCATGCCGTTGCGCCAGTTGCGCAATGGCCGGGTTGGCCATGCGCACGATCTCGTTTTCGAACGACATCGCCGCGCCGGTCAACCCCATCACCGACAGCACCAGCCCGGCAGTGATGCCGAGCAGCCAATGCAGCTGGAACAGGAGCGTCTTGATCAAGACCTGGCCACGAAACAGGACGGCCGCCCATTGTAGATGAGAATGAGTCTCGCATCCGATCTGCATCGATGCCGCTGGCGTTCCGCATTCCGTTGCACGCCACGCACCGGAAACGGTCCGTCTTGTCGGATGCGTTCTGCCTCGCCGTCATCTGGCGCACATGGCGCGGTCATCGTTCGGACATCGCGCGTTGCCACCTTCCCCACTCCCCTTGGCAAGCGAGCTCTGCAATGTCCTTCCTCCTGCGCGGTTGTGTGGCCCTGGCAGTGTTGTGCACGACCTCCGTGGCGGTCGCCGCCACCAGTTGTCCCACCCTTTACGCGAACGGCACCCCGCCTAGCGTGGGCAGCAGCACGACCCGCACCACCGAGGTCTGCCACACCCAATACGTGCTGCTGGCCTCGGGCGTGACCAAGGACCCGGTGTATTCGGCCGAGCACCTCACCGACCAGCAGGTGGCCGGAGCCGAGGCGATCGGCCGGGTCGGCTCGTTTCACGATGAAACCGGCATTCCGGCCGCCGACCGCTCGAAAAGTTCCGACTACACCAACACCGGCTACGACCGCGGGCACATGACGCCGGCCGGCGATGCATCGACCGAAAGCGCGGAAAAAGAGACCTTTTCCATGGCCAACGTCGTCCCGCAGGACCACAAGCTCAACACCGGCGAGTGGGCGCACATCGAAGAGCAGGTGCGTCAGCTGGCCAAGCAACACGGCGAGTTGTACGTGGTGACCGGCCCGGCGTTCGACAGCGGCACGGCACCGACCATCGGCACCGACAAGGTCGCCGTTCCGGCATATGTGTGGAAGGCGATCTACGAACCGGGCGTGGGCGCCGGCGCGTATCTGTGCGTCAACGACAGCAGCATCAACTGCGACGTGGTGTCGATCGACGACCTGGTCGTGATGACCAACGTCGACCCGTTCCCCTCGCTCAGCGCCAGCGTGAAGTCGCACGCGATCGCGCTGGTGCTGCCGTAACGATGGCTACGCATGCGTGCGGCAGTCGGCTGCGCAGCGTCACGCAGGCGGACATCGCACGCAAACGGCAAGCGGCATCGGCGATCGCAGCGGCTGGATGCCACGCAGGGCGCAGGCACCCGGCCGCTGTCAATTGCTGCCGAGACCAGCGTCCGGCGCGGCACAGTGCGCGGCCAATCCATCTGCCAGGGCCGCGAACACCGCACTGCAGGCAGCGCTGGCGCGCAGGTCTTGATGCATCGTGACCCAGACGTCCAGTGCCACACCGACCTGCTGCGGCAACACCGGCAGCAGGCCCGGCGTTCGCCGTGCCAACATCGCCTGGCAGAAGCCAATCCCGCACCCGGCGCGGATCAGCGCCAGCTGTGCCAGATCGCTGTCGGCCCGTAGCGCGAAGGCCGCAGGTTCCCAGAACGGGAAGCCCTTGCGCGCGCCGCGCAGAAACGGCGTGTCCGTGTCGAAACCTACCAGCGCATGCTGGGCCAGGTCCTCCGGGCGCTGCGGCAGGCCATGCCGGTCCACATAGTCCGGATGAGCGTGGAGCCCGATCGCGACCTTGCCGACGCGGCGCGCCACCAGCAGGTCCTGCTGCGGCCGGATCATGCGCACCGCCACATCGGCTTGGCGGTGCAGCAGATCCTGCACCCGATTGCTCAACACCAGTTCCATGCGCAGCTGCGGATGCGCAGCACGCAACGCAGCCAGGATCGGCGGCAGGATTTCCGCACCGACCACCTCGCTGGCCGAGATCTTGACCGTGCCCTGCACCGCCTCACCATGACGGCTGGCTGCACGCTGCAACGCCGCGGCAATGTCGGCCATCGCCCGTGCATGGCTGCGCAACGCCTGTGCGGCGTCGGTCGGCAGTAGCCCGGTTTGCGAACGGACGAACAGCGGCACCGCCAGCAGGTCCTCCAACGCTGCGACATGCCGACCGATGGTGGGCTGGGTCAGACCCAGCGCGCGTGCTGCCGCCGACAACGAGCCCTCCTCCAGCACCGCAAGGAAGGACCGGTAAAGCTCCCAGCTGATCGTCTCGGCCATACATAAATGTATAGCTGCATGCGCATCTTCGGCAATTTATTCGCAGCCACGGCTTACCCACACTGGCCGCATCTCGACAGCGGAGCGGACCCATGACACAGACAGCGACCGCCCTGGTACTGGGCGCCAGTGGCGGCATCGGCGGCGAACTGGCGCGGCAACTGCGCGATGCAGGATGGCAGGTGCGTGCATTGCAACGCGGGTTGGCGGCCACCGCCGAGCAGCGCGATGGCATCGACTGGCGCCGCGGCGACGCCATGCAACGGCACGATGTCCTGCAGGCAGCGCGCGGTTGTGCGGTGATCGTGCATGCGGTCAACCCGCCCGGCTACCGGCGCTGGTCAGAGCTGGTGCTGCCGATGCTCGACAACAGTATCGCCGCGGCTCGCGCCGAAGGCGCCACCCTCGTGTTGCCTGGCACCGTCTACAACTACGGCCCCAGCGCCTATCCATCGCCGGACGAGGAGGCGCCGCAGACGCCGACCAGCCGCAAAGGCGCGATCCGGGTCGAGATGGAGCGCCGCCTGCAGGCCGCCACCGCGCACGGTGCGCGGGCGCTGATCGTGCGCGCCGGCGACTACTTCGGCCCGCACGCGCGCAACAGCTGGTTCGCGCAGGGGCTGGTCACCGCGGGGCGCCCGGTCACCACGGTGACCCTGCCTGGCGCGCCGGGCGTTGGCCATCAATGGGCCTACCTGCCCGACGTTGCGCAATGCATGCTGCGGCTGCTGCAGCGCCGCGACACGCTGCCAGCGTTCTGCCGCCTGCACATGGCCGGGCACTGGGATGCAGACGGTACGCAGATGGCCGCGGCGATCGGCCGGGTGGTCGTGCGCCACGGCGGCACGCAACCAGCACTGCGCCGCTTTCCGTGGTGGGCACTGCCGCTGGCCAGCCCGTTCGTGCCGCTGGCACGCGAACTGCGCGAGATCCGCCCGCTGTGGCGCAACCCGCTGCGCCTGCGCAATACGCGCCTGCGCGAGGTACTGGGCGAGGAACCGCACACACCCCTGGACGACGCCGTCGAGGCGACGCTCGCCGGATTAGGCTGCCTGCCGACATCGTTGCTGGCACCAGCGCACTGACTGAGAACAGCTCACAGAACGACTGCGCATCCGCCAGGCGGACGCGGCCGGTGCTCAAAATCCGGCATGTACCACCCGTACACTGCAGGTGTGAGCGCGCCGTCCGCACCCACCTGACGACTGCGCGCTACGTTTTGTTAGCCGCATAAGATGGGCCTGCGGTGATATGGCCGCAGGCGCTCGCGCTCAGCGCGTTTCGCGCAACCAACGCGCCACTTGCGGGGCGAAATAGGTCAACACGCCATCGGCACCGGCGCGCTTGAAGGCCATCAACGCCTCGAGCACGCACTTGCGCTCGTCCAGCCAGCCATTGGCTGCTGCCGCCTTGAGCATCGCGTATTCGCCGCTGACCTGATACGCAAAGGTCGGCACGCGGAATTCTTCCTTTACCCGGCGCACCACATCCAGATACGGCATGCCCGGCTTGACCATCACCATGTCCGCGCCTTCTTCCAGATCCAGGGCGATCTCGCGCAAGGCTTCGTCGCCGTTGGCCGGGTCCATCTGGTAGGTGGTCTTGTCGGCCTTGCCCAGATTGCCGGCGCTGCCCACCGCATCGCGGAACGGGCCGTAGAACGCCGAGGCGTACTTGGCCGAGTACGCCATGATGCGCACGTTGAGATGATCGTCGGCATCGAGCGCGCGGCGGATCGCACCGATGCGGCCATCCATCATGTCCGAAGGCGAAATGATGTCCACGCCCGCCTGCGCATGCGACAACGATTGCCTGACCAATGCCTCGACCGTGATCTCGTTGAGCACATAACCCCTGGCGTCGATGATGCCGTCCTGGCCGTGGGTGGTGTACGGATCCAGCGCCACGTCGGTCATGACGCCCAGCTCAGGAAAGCGCGACTTCAACGCACGCACCGCGCGCTGCGCCAGGCCGTCCGGGTTCCAGGCCTCGGCCGCATCCAGGCTCTTGCCGGCCGGGTCGATCACCGGGAACAGGTCGATCACCGGGATGCCCAATTCCAGCGCGTTTTCCGCTTCGCGCAGCAACTCGCCCAGCGACAGGCGTTCCACGCCCGGCATCGACGCAATCGGCGCGCGGCCAGACAACTCGTGCACGAACACCGGCCAGATCAGGTCATCGGTAGTCAGCGTGTTTTCGCGCATCAACCGACGCGAAAACGCATCGTGGCGCATGCGGCGGGGGCGATAGTGCGGGTGGGCCATGACAAGGCTCCTAGAGACAGCGCATCAGTTTACGCCCGCCGTCACGCGCAGGACGCGCTGCGACGCAGTGTCGCAGCGCTGCAACAGCGCGGACTCTGCGTGCGTGCGCCGCACGCAGCGCACCGAACGCTGCCGACACAGGCGCTGCTCGACTCGCGCACGCGACACGCGCAGGCACGCATCCACATCGCCGCCTATCGAAAAGCTTGTTAGATAATCCCGCCGCCCAGGGTCAGGCGCATCACCCCGACTACGATCACCAAGCCGTTGAGCACCAGGCCGGTCTTGGCACGGCCGCGGTTGCCTGCCGAGGTGAACAACAGCGCGATGGCGGCGATCAGCGCGCCCACCGCCGCGAACGGAATCAGGAACCAGTTGCCCCACCCCAGCAGCGGGATGAAGGCCAACACCATCCAGAGCAACGCCACGATGCCCCACAACAGGCTGATCAATCCCACGTGCCACCTCGTCTTGAAGAAAGCACGAGCTTACCGGCGCGGCCGTCCTCGCGCCGTGGGCGGGTGGTCATCATGACCAATGGCGGTTTGGCGGCAGCCTCACACCGGCATGGCTAGGGTGCGCCAAAGTCCGGCGCGATTCAGTCCAGACGCCGGATCATCGCCGGCCACTACCCGGCTTTCATTACCCAAGGGGGGTCCACCATGCACAAGCAATCGCTGATCAGGAACGTGGCCATCGCCGCGGCCACCGCCGCCTTGCTGGCCGGCTGCGCCAGCAGCTCCAAGGTGATGCTGGGCCAGGCGCGCGCGCCGATCGACCCGGCACAGGTGCAGGTGTATTCCAACGCACCGGTCGGCTCGGTGGAAATCGCCCAGCTCGAATCGACCAGCGCTGCCGGCTTCGGCACCCAGGGCCAGACCGACGCCGCCGTCCAACGCCTCAAGCGCGAAGCCGCCAAGCTCGGCGCCAACGGCGTGGTCATCGTCGGCGTGGGATCCGAACGTTCCGGCGGCGGCCTGTCGGTGGGCGGTGGCAGCTATGGCGGCCGCGTCGGCGGCGGCTTAGGGATCGGCATCCCCACCACCCAGAAGCGCGCAGCGGGTGTGGCGATCTGGGTACCGGCGGGGGCGGAGCAGCGCCCGGCACCGGATGTTCCGGCGGCGACGCGGTAAAGCCCGCAAGATTCACCCGCATCAATGCGCCAGGGCGCGATGGATGGCTGTTTGCAGCCTTCCATCGCGCCCTGTGGTTTTGCATCCGCCGGAGCTGGTTAGCGCTTGGCTTGATACGCGGGAATGAACTGCGTCTCCACCGCCTTGGCCAGCTGATCCGGTGGGAGCAGGCCTTGGTCGAGCAGGAAGTTGTTGAAGGCTAGCCGGTCGAACTTCTTGCCCAGGGCCAGTTCGGTGCGCATGCGCAGTTCGAGGATGCGGGTGTAGCCGTAGAAGTAGCTGCCGGCCTGGCCGGGCGCGCGGACGGTGTAGCGGTCCAGTTCCTGGCGGGTCATGGCCGGCGAAAGGCCGACGTCGTCTTCCAGCACCTGGCGCGCGCGTTCTCGGTCGATCAGGCCCAGGTTGAGCATCGGGTCGAGCATGGCACGGGCGGCGCGCAACAGGCGGAACTGCAGGGCGATGAGCTGGCCGTCGAGCGGCTCGTAGGGCACCATTTCCGCTTCGGCATACAGCGCCCAGCCTTCGACGTTGACCGAGTTGAAGGCGAACATGCTGCGCGCCAGCGAGACGCCGCGTTCGACCATGGCGGTGAACTGCAGTTCGTGGCCAGGGCGGCCTTCGTGGGCGCTGAGCGTCCAGGCGGCCGAGCCGAAGTTGAAGTCGTCGTACTGCTCCTTCTTGGCGCCATCGGCGGTCGGGTTGCCCAGCGGCAACACGAACTGGCCCTGCTGGCCGGTATTGCCGATCAACGGGGCCGGCAGGAAGTGCGGGGCCGGTTGCGCGGCGCTTTCGGCGGCGCTGCCCAGGCGCATCTGCATCGGGCGGTTGGGTACATCGACGATGCGCTGCTGGCGGATGATCGGGTCGATCTGATCGATCACGCCGCGGTAGTGGGTTTCCAGCTGGTCGTCGGCGATCGTGTTGCCCTTGAGGGCGCGGATCACCTGCGCATAATTGCCGCCCTGCACGCCCTTGGCCTTGGCCACCAGCGGCGCCAGTTGGCGCATGGCCGAACGCGTCTCCATGAACTCCAGCTGCGCACGCTGGATCAGCTGCTGTGGGGCGATATCGATCCCGACCTGCTTGAGCTGGAAAGCGTAGAGCGGCTCGGGCAGGCGGGTGTCCTTGCGCGCCTTGGGCAGCACGGTGCTGCGGGTCCAGGCGGCGTAGTCCTTGAGTTGCGTTGACATTGCCTTGAGCGCTTCGTCGGCGCCGGCGATCTTGTACTTGGCGAACAGCTCGCCAATACCGGCGACGTAGGTGTCCACATTGGCCAGTGCCTGCTCCACTTCACGCTGGGTGGGCTGCAGCAGGGTCTTGTTGCTCAGCTTTTCCTCATAGCGCTGGCGCGCCAGCGTGGTGGTCGGCGTGCTTCCCGGTACCAGGCCGACGTAGCGCTTGAGGCGGTCCAGCGCCTTGGCGCGGCGCTCGGGCACGGTCTGGTCGGAGAGCAGACCGTTGAGACCACTGAAGACCGCCTCGGGAGCATCGCTCCAGGGCAGCAGATACCGCTCGTTGAGTTCGCTGCCTTCGATGTTCTGCTCGGCCGCACCGATCATGATCTGCAGGTCCTGGCGCACGTTGGCATCGCGCTCGGTGGTCAACTTCGTTTGCAGCGCGGCGCGCGCCTTGCGCATGGCATCGCGATAGCGCGCGGCGTTGTCCGGGCCGAGGTCGACGACCTGGTCGTCGTAGCCGGGCACACCGAAGAAGCTGGCATATTCGGGCTGGAACGGCGCCTGCGCATTGAGCAGGATCTGCGCATAGCCGTTGCTGGTCTGCACCCAGGCCGGGCTGGCGGATAGCTTGGCGGTGCTTTGGTTGGTCTGCGCCTGCAGCGGCAAACAGGTGCCGAGCGCCAGAGCGACGGCAATCACAAGAGGCTTCATCGAGAAGATTCCAACAGGGCGATGCGCGACCGTACGCGGAGCACGCGGCGCCGACAACCTGCCGAAGGTCATCGTGCCTGCTGACACAGTCCATCTCCTCGCCGCACACGAAGAATCGATGCCAGGAGACAGGCGAAGCGATTCATACATTGAGCGGGAAAACAGAAGACTGGCCCCATCACAGATGTGGCGCTACGCACCTGCTTTCACACGCTTACTACAGAGGCCAGCTGCACGCATACCGACTTTGACTTACCATAGATAGAACGTACACTTCAAGAATCAGCACTCAAGGACTTGTCATGAAACGCTGGATAGGGATGTTTGCAGTTCTTCTGTTCACTCAGGCGGGTAGCGCAGCGGGACAAAGTATTTATCGAGAGCTGGCATGCCGCAGCAATGACCCCTTTGTTTTTTTGTACCCAGGGGTGCAAAGACGAGGACAAAAACTGGACGCCGATTGACCCGATCTCCGGAACCTGGCTCGCTGTGCCAGGCTACTGCCCATGGCCAACGAGCACGGGGCCCTGTTGCGTCGGGAATGTCTGCTTCAAGGTGTGGACACAAACTGCCGTCACCGCAGTCGGCCAGTACATGAATATCTGTCCCTATGCGAAGAAGCAGGGCCAGTGGAAAGGAAAGCAACGGCCTGAGAAAGTTCCGTTTGACCATTAACCGGCGCCTTCCGGATACCGCTTGGTTCGAAGTGCAGTAAGCGCGGGTGTCTTGCGAGCGCTGCACTCTCACCACGCTCAAGTCTGCATCCAGACACGAGCGCTGCTTTATACAACGGTCACCCGGCTTCAACACTATGTATGAAGCCGTCTATTATTTTACTGAATAGAAAGTTTGAATCTCTGACCAAGGAGTAGTGGTCATTCCCTTTTTTTCCGCAGCTTTCGTCAGTCTTGAACAGACATATTCAATCAGACATCGGGGCCCCAAGATGATCCCAAGCAGCGTTTAATAAACGCTTCGGCAGTCTTGTAACGATGCAGTGCCGCGGCGCCCGACAACCCATGCTTCGCGCCGGGATACGTCATCAATTCGAATGGGGTGCCGCGTTGCTGCAGCGCGCTCATCAGCGCGGTGGAATTGGTGAACAGCACATTGTCGTCGGCCATGCCGTGGATCAGCAGGAGCTTGGCGCGCAGGCCATCCAGATGCGTGGCGATGCGTGCGTCGCGGTAGCCTGCGGCGTTGCGAGCCGGCAGATCCATATAGCGCTCGGTGTAATGCGTGTCGTACAGGCCCCAATCGGTGACCGGTGCGCCGGCCACGCCGCAGGCATAGGCGTCGCTGTGCTTGGCCAGCAGCATCAAGGTCATGTAGCCGCCATTGGACCAGCCCTGCACGCCGATGCGCTTGGCATCCACCCAGGGCTGTTGCTTGAGCCAGGCCACGCCTTGCAACTGGTCGTCCACTTCCACCGTGCCCTGCCTGCCGTACAGCGCGCCACCGAACGCGCGCCCGCGCCGCGGAGTGCCGCGATTATCCAGCGAAAACACCACATACCCGCGCTGGGCCAGGTACTGGTCGAACAAGGCATCGCCGCGGCTGGGCCAGGCATCGAGCACGGTCTGCGCTGCCGGGCCACCGTACACGTAAACGATGACCGGGTAGCGCCTGGCCGGATCGAAGTGCTCCGGCTTGGTCAGCCGGTAATGCAGCGGCGTCTTACCGTCGGCGGCGGTGAGCGTGCCGAATGCGATCGGGCGCTGCGCATCGCGGTAGTTGGCGTACGGATGCTGCGGATCGCTCAGGTCGTTCTTCAGCAGTGTGGCGATCTTTTCGCCACTGGCGCGGAACAACTCGATCTGCGGCGGCGTAGTGGTGTTGGACCAGGTATCGACGTACACGCTGACGTTGTTGGCAAAACTGGCTGCGTGCGTGCCGTTGGTGGCGGAACGCTTTTCGATTGTGCCGCCGGCCAGGGGTATGGCGTAAAGATGCGTTTGCGTAGGCCCGTCCTTGCTTGCGGCGAAATACACCGTGCCGGCCTGCTCGTCGACGGCGAGCAGGGCATCGACCACCCAGTTGCCGGAGGTCAGCGGCGTCAGCGTGCGGCCGTCTTCGGATGCAAGATACAAATGCGCGTAGCCGCTGCGTTCGGAGTTCCAGACAAAGCGGCCGTCCTTGAGAAACCGCAGGTCGTTGTGGAGCGGCACCCAGGTGGGCGAGGTTTCGGTGATGAGCGTGCGCTGCGCACCGCTGGCCAGCGTGGTCTCGATCAGCTCGAGGGTTTTCTGGTCGCGCGACTGCCGCTGGAAGGTCAGGCGCTGTGCATCGCGCCAATCCACGCGCGCCAGATAGATGTCCGGGTTCCTGCCCAGGTCGATCCAGCGTGGGGTCGCCTTGGCGCGCGGTGCGATCACACCCAGCTGCACCGCTACATTCGGCTGATCGGCCTGCGGATAGCGCTGGCTGATCACCTCGGTGTGGTCGGCATACACTTCCGGGCGCTTTTGCACTGGCACCTGCGCTTCGTCGATGCGCGCAAAGGCGATCGCCGAGTCGTCCGGCGCCCACCAATAGCCGGTGTGACGATCCATTTCTTCGTCGGCGACGAATTCGGCCACGCCATTGCCGATGGTCTCGCTACCATCGTGGGTGAGCTGCAGCGCATTGCCACTGGCCAACTCGATCACCCACAGATTGCGCTCACGCACGAAGCTGACGAAGCCGCCCTTGGGTGAGAGCTTGGCGTCGGTGGCGAAGCCTTCGCCGTGGGTGAGTTTGCGTACCGCAGCCGCGCCAGTCTTGCGCAGGTCGTACAAATACAACTCGCCACCAAGCGGGAACAGCAGCGCATGCGCGTCCGGCGCCCATTGGTAATCGACGATGCCGGTGAACGCGGCGATGCGCTGACGTTCACGGCGGGCTTTTTCGACATCGCTCAGGACCTCGGTGCCGGGCAGCACGACCTTGGAATCGACCAGCAGGCGCGTCTGGCCGCTGGCGATGTCGTATTCCCACAGATCTAGCTGATTGCGATCGCTGTCCTTGCCGCGCAGGAAGGTCACGCGCGAGCCATCCGGTGCCACCTTGGGCTTCATCAACGTGGGACCGGAAAGCGGCAACGGGCCGGTGATGGCCTCCAGGGTGAGTTTTTCGGCGTGGGCCATGGGAATGGTGCTGAGCATGAGGGCAAGGGTGACCAACAGGGCGCGCATCGATGATCCGGTCTGACGACTGCGCACAGGATGCGGGGGTGTTGTGGATTTGAGAAGCGCGGCGATCCTGGCGTTGGCCGCTCAGGCGTGCGCGCGTTGGGATTGATGGTGCCGGGGATGCGCATGCATCGCGAGATGTCTGTGGACGGTGGGGACTAACGCGTCGCTACGTATGGCGAGGGAGCGCAATTGGGGTCGCTGTCAGTCTCCGGCGATGCCGTACCCTCACCCCAACCCCTCTCCCGTGGGAGAGGGGCGCATGCCGCCCCGTTGATGTGCCGCGCGCATTTGATGCGCGTGTACTGTTACGCATCCGCGCCTAAGACGTTGCTTCAACGCTTGCCGAACAGGTGCTTGCGCTCTTCATCGCTGAGCGGCTGGCCCGCATTGGGATTGACCTGCTCCTTGAGCGCGTAGGCGCGCTGGGTCGCCGGGCGCGCGGCGATGGCGTCGTGCCAGCGCTTCAGATGTGGGAAGGCGGCGTAGTCGGGCTTGAGGTCGCCATACACTTCGATCCACGGATAGCTGGCCATGTCGGCAATGCCGTAGTCGTCGCCCGCCAGGAAGGCGTGGTCGGCCAGGCGCTTGTCGAGCACGCCATGCAAGCGGTGCACCTCGGCGTTGTAGCGCTCGATCGCGTACGCAATCTTTTCCGGTGCATAGACGTTGAAGTGACCCATCTGGCCGCTCATCGGGCCCAACCCGCCCATCTGCCAGAACAGCCACTCCAGTGCAGCGATCCGGCCGCGGGCATCGCGCGGCAGGAAGCGGCCGGTCTTCTCGGCCAGATACAGCAGGATCGCGCCGGACTCGAACACGCTCTGCGCACCGCCGCCATCGGCCGGTGCATGGTCGACGATGGCCGGCATCTTGTTGTTGGGCGAGATCTGCAGGAATGCCGGTTCGAATTGTTCGCCCTTGCCGATGTTGACCGGCTTGAGGGTGTACTGCAGCCCGGCCTCTTCCAGAAACAGCGTGACTTTGTGCCCGTTCGGCGTGGGCCAGTAGTACAGATCGATCATCGTGCGCTCCAGTCAAAAGGTGGGGTCGTTGCGGCAGATATGACAAGGCGGCTGCCCAGCATGCAGGCGTCGAACTCGCAACGCAGTTGCGCCTGACGAATCCGCTTGCCGGTTGCGCAATCAAGGCTCGCGTCCGCTAGGTCGGTGCCATCGCATCTCGAGGGACGCCGCCATCCTGGCGCGATGGTAAGGCCAAGCGTTTGCGCACGGATGCTTTGCACGCCTCGCTCGGTGGAACGATGTGTGACGCAATAGGGTCGCGGCCGATGCTGCAGTGCAAATTGACTTCGTTAAGGCTGCACTAACAAATGCTCGATTGTTCCATTGACCTTTGCCTGCCCCGCCTGGGGTCGGCCTTATCTTCTGTTTGGGGAAGCAACTACCGTGAGAGAGACTCGCACCCTGCCGCGCACGCGGCGCTTGACGTCTGCCCTGCTGTTCGCCTTGTCGACTCCGCTGGCCGCGCAGACCGCGCCGGCGCCGCAATCGGCATCCACTGTCCCAGGTTCCAGTCAGGCCGACCCCGCCACCCTCGATACCGTCCAGGTCAGCGGTATTCGCGGCAGCCTTACCTCGTCCATGAACGTCAAACGCGATGCGCAAGGCATCGTCGACGGCATCGTGGCCGAAGACATCGGCAAGTTCCCCGATACCAATCTGGCCGAATCGTTGCAGCGCATCAGCGGTGTGTCGATCGACCGCTCGCTGGGCGAAGGCTCGCGCGTCACCGTGCGCGGCGTCGGCCCGGAATTCAACCTGGTGCTGTTGAACGGCCGCCAGATGCCGGGCGCCAGCATCGAAGAATCCAATGCCTCCAACTCGCGTGCATTCGACTTCGCCAACCTGGCGTCCGAGTCGATCACCGGCATCGAGGTGTTCAAGACCAGCCGTGCCAGCACGCCCACCGGCGGGATCGGCGCGACCATCAACATCAAGACCGCCCGGCCGCTGGATAACCCCGGCATGCATGCCAATGTGGGCCTCAAGGGCGTGCACGACTCTTCCAACGAAAACCTGCCCGACCGCCTGCAGGGCGATTCGCTGACGCCGGAAATCTCCGGCATCTTCAGCAACACCTCGGCCGACGGACGCTTCGGCGTGTCGCTGAGCGGCAGCTACCAGGAACGCGACTTCGGCTACAGCCAGGTCGGCGTCCCCAATGGCTGGCGCGCATTCCGTGGCGATTCCACCGCCTACGGCACCATTCCGCAGCCGGGCACACCGGGTTCTGAAAACATCGTCAACCGCCCCGGTCCGAACGATATCTATTCGGTGCCGCAGAACCTCAACTACCGCGTGGTCGGCGTCGAACGCCAGCGCACCAACGGCCAGTTGACGCTGCAGTACAAGCCGCTGGACAACATCACCACCACGCTGGATTACACCTACTCGGAAAACAAGATCCAGCAGCAGCGCAACGAGATGTCGGTGTGGTTCAACTACGGACCGTCCGCCAGCGCCTGGACCAAGGGACCGGTCGCAGGTCCGATTACCTATTCTGAAATCGTCAATCCGCCCACCAGCGATCTGGCTACCGCCGGCTCCCAGGCCGCCACGCGCAACCAGAACAAGTCGCTGGGTTTCAATGTGGATTGGGCGGTGAACGATCAGTTCAAGCTCAACTTCGACATCCACCGCTCCACCGCCGAAGCCGGCGCGGACAGCCCGTATGGGTCGAGCAACTCGCTGGGCGTATCCGGCTTCTACCGCGGCACCTCGGTGGTGGATTTCAGCAAGGATTTCCCGGTGTTGCAGCAGCAGCTTGGCTTCGGGCTGAATGGCCTGGACCCGTCGCGCACGCTGGTCACCGGCTCGGCGTTTCGCAATAGCTACATGAAATCGGAAATCGATCAGGCGCAGGTCAACGGCGACTTCACCTTCGAAAACTATTCGCAGTTGAAGTTCGGCATCGGCAGCACCGAGGTCAAGAATCGCTCGGCATTTTCCAATGTGCAGCGCGACACCTGGGGCGGCAACGGCACCGCGGCCGATTATGCGGACGACCTGTGGATTCCCAGCTCGTTCGCGCAGTACTTCGATGCGATCGACGGCAGCGGCAATCCGGCGCAGTTCAACCAGCTGTTCCTGTTCGACTTCGAGCGCGTGCGCCAGGCCGCTGCGCAAGCCGCTGGCGATGAGTCGCTGTACCGCATCTCGCCGGTGTTCACCACCGACCGCCGCGTGACCGAAAAATCCAAGAACGCCTACCTGCAGTGGGGCAATAGCTGGGACGATCTGCGCGTGCCGATCAGCCTGGCCGCCGGCGTGCGTTACGAAGAAACCAAGGTCCAGGCACAGGCGCTGGTGCCGGTGGCCGTGGGCATCGACTGGGTTGCCAACAACGAGCTGCCGATCCGGCTGGCCGACTCGGCGTTCTCCGGTGGCAGCGGCAAGTACGAATACTGGCTGCCCAGCCTGGACCTGAGCTTCAAGCTGCGCGAAGACCTGGTGCTGCGCGGCAGCTACGGCGAGACCATCGGCCGGCCCGGCTGGGGCGACATCCAGGGCGGGCAGACGCTCAACCAGATCGGCCGCATCGAAGGCGGCTCCGGCCAGGAAGGCAATCCCGGCCTCAAGCCATTGCTGTCGCACAACATCGACCTGTCGCTGGAGTGGTATTACGGCGAGGCGAGCTACGCCTCGGTGGGGTTCTTCCGCAAGAACATCGACAACTACGTCGGCGTCACCACCCGCAACGACACCTCGCTCGGCCTGCACACGCCGGTGGGCGGCGCCTACTGGAACCAGGCGCTGGCCAATGGCTGCGCCACCGCCGACCTGACCTGCATCCGCAACTACATCTTCCGCAACTTCGCCGGCCAGCCCGGCGTGGCCCGCGGAACCGACGACACCAATGGCAATGCCACCGGTACGATCAGTGGGCAGCCGGGCGACCCGATCGCCAACTTCTCCATCACCGCGCCGGCCAACCAGCGGTCGGCCTCGCTGGATGGTTGGGAATTCAACGTGCAGCACATGTTCGGCCAGAGCGGCTTCGGCGTGTCGGCCAACTACACCAAGGTCGACTCCGGGCTCACCTACAACAACTACGTGATCGGCGAGCAGTTCGCGCTGGAAGGGTTGAGCGATTCGGCCAACCTGGTCGGCTTCTACGAGAAGGGACAGTGGCAGGTTCGTGCGGCCTACAACTGGCGCGACGAGTTCCTGGCTGCGCGCTTCGACGGCAGCGGCCTGCCCAACCCGGTCTATACCGAAGCCTATGGTCAGCTGGATCTGAACATCGGCTACAAGTGGACCGACAACCTGTCGCTGAGCCTGGAAGCGATCAACCTCACCAACGAAATACAGCGCCAGCATGGCCGGCAGAAGAACGAGATCATCTATGCCACCCAGACCGGCCCGCGCTACATGCTGGGTCTGCGCTACAAGTTCTGGTGATGCCGCTTGGGCGATGCAGGACTGACTGCATCGCTACAGCAAGCCGCACGTTCCCCGGCAGCCTGGCTGCCGGGGAACGTACACGGCCGTTGCACCTGCCCAAGGACGTGAACGCATCCGGGGCTTGCCGTGCAGTGGCGATTCGTTGAAGCATGGGCCACGCGCCCCGCGTGCTGTGCCTATCCCCCATGAACAATGCTGTGTTGTTGAACAATCTCGATCACCGCGATCTGCGCGTGATCACCGCACACGGCGCCGCCTACGGCGATGACGTGATGTCGGCTGCGACCTTTCCGCAGGAATTTCGCCAGTTGCAGGCGCAATACCCCATCGTGTTCCATCGCAGCGGCGAGCGCAGTTTCCAGCCGCTGGCGTTGCTGGGATTACGCCTGGGCGAAAACCTGTTCCTGGATGGCGCGCGTTGGGATGCGCCCTATGTCCCGCTGGCGATTCAGCGCCAACCGTTCCTGATCGGCGAACAGCCCGATGGGCCGATGGTGCATGTGGACCTGGACAGCCCACGCGTCAGCAGCACCGAGGGCGAGTTGCTGTTTCGCGAACACGGCGGCACCACCGAATTTCTCGACCACATCAGCCAAGTGCTGCGCACGCTGCACGATGGCCTGGTGGCCAGCACGGCATTCGTCGAACGTGCGCTGCGTTACGACCTGCTCGAACCATTCGTGTTCGAAGCCACCTTAAACAACGGCCTGGAATGCCGCCTGGCCGGGCTCTATGTCGTGCACGAAGAACGCCTGCGCGCACTCGATGACGCGGCGCTGCTCGAACTGCACCGGCATGGCGATCTGGAACCGCTGTACATGGCGGTGGCCTCGATTGCGCAATTGCGCCATCTGCTCGAACGCATGAACCGCCGTCATGCCGGCTGAGCCACGCGCCATCCACGAGCGTCACGGCCTGGACCCGCAACGGCTGGACCCGGCCATCCTAAGCTCCACCGCGCCGCTGGTGCTGCGCGGGCTGGTGCGCGACTGGCCACTGGCCCGCGCCGGTGCCAGTTCTGCGCAGGCCGCTGCCGCCTACCTGCGTGGCTTCGACCGCGGCGAGGCGGTGGTGGCGCAGGTTGGACCACCGGAGATCGGTGGGCGCTTCTTCTACAACGCGGACATGAGCGGCTTCAACTTCCGTCCCGAACGCGTGCCGTTGGGCGTGGTGCTGGACACCTTGCTGCGCGACCTGGATAACGCGCAGCCACCGGCCATCTATGTCGGCTCCACCACGCTGGACACCTACCTGCCCGGGTTGCGTGCGCATCACCCCATCGCGCTGCCGCAGGGCGAGCCGCTGGCCAGCATCTGGATCGGCAACCGCACCCGCATCGCCGCGCATCAGGACCTGCCCGACAACCTGGCCTGCGTGGTCGCCGGGCGACGCCGTTTTACCCTGTTCCCGCCCGATCAGCTGGCCAATCTCTACATCGGCCCGCTGGATCTCACCCCGGCCGGGCAGCCGGTCAGCCTGGTGGATATCGCCGCACCGGACCTGCAGCGTTTTCCACGCTATGCGCAGGCGCTGGACCACGCCCTGGTTGCCGAGCTGGCGCCGGGCGATGCGCTGTTCATTCCCAGCATGTGGTGGCATCACGTCGAGGCACTGGAGAGCTTCAACGTATTGATCAATTTCTGGTGGCGGCAGAGCCCGGCCTACATGGATTCGCCGATGAACGCGCTGATGCTGGCGCTGTTGACCATCCGCGACCTGCCGACCGAACAACGCGCCACCTGGCAGGAGGTGTTCCGTCACTACGTGTTCGAGTCCGACGACAGAACCGCCGCGCATCTGCCCGATGCCGCGCGCGGTGTGCTGGCCCCGATGGACGATGCCCGTGCGCGCAGCCTGCGTGCACGGCTGCTGCAACGCTTGAATCGCTGAGGATTTGACCATGCCCGACACCACGCCTTCGGACCCGCACCAGCGCCCGGTACGCCGCGTCGTCATCGCCGGTGGCGGCACGGCCGGCTGGATGGCGGCTGCAGCGCTGTCGAAATTGCTGGGCCGGCACCTGCACATCACCCTGGTGGAGTCCGACGAGATCGGCACGGTGGGGGTGGGCGAAGCTACCATCCCCAGCCTGGTCACCTTCCACCGCTTGCTGGAAATCGACGAAGCCGCCTTCATGGCCGCCACCCAGGCCACCATCAAGCTCGGCATCGCCTTCGAACACTGGCGCGATGTGGACCAGCATTACATCCATTCCTTCGGGCATGCCGGGACCGACCACTGGAGCGCCGGGTTCCAGCATTTCTGGTTGAAGGGGCGCCAGCGCGGGGTGGCGCGCGACTTCGGCGACTACTGCCTGGAACTGCGTGCGGCGCAGGAAGGCCGCTTCGCGCATCTGCCCAATGGCGGCATGAATTACGCCTACCACCTGGACGCCGGGCTGTACGCGCGCTTTTTGCGCCGCTTCAGCGAAGGCTTCGGCGTCACCCGCGTCGAAGGCCGCATCGGCCAGGTGGAGACCGATGCGCAGAGCGGCTTTCTCACCGCACTGACGCTGCAGGACGGCATGCGGGTGGAAGGCGACCTGTTCCTGGATTGCACCGGCTTTGCGGGCCTGCTGATCGGCAAGACGCTGGGCGTGGGCAGCGACGATTGGTCGCGCTGGTTGTTCGCCGACAGCGCGTTGGCGGTGCAGACCGAATCGGTGGGTCCGCCGGTGACCTACACCCGTTCGCGCGCCGACCAGGCCGGCTGGATGTGGCGCATTCCGCTGCAGCACCGGGTGGGGAACGGCATCGTGTATTCCAGCCGCTACATGGACCAGGATGGCGCCCGCGCGGTACTGGAACGCAACCTCACCGGGCGCGCGCTCACCGAACCGCGGCCGCTGCGCTTCACGCCCAACCAGCGCCACCGCGTATGGGAAAAGAACTGCGTGGCGCTGGGCCTGGCAAGCGGGTTCCTGGAGCCGTTGGAATCGACCAACATCCATCTGATCCAGCGCGGCATCATCCGCCTGCTGCAGACCTTTCCGCAGGTGATCAACGCTGTCGACATCGCCGAGTACAACCGTCAGGCGGCCCAGGAGATCACCCACATCCGGGATTTCGTGATCCTGCACTACCACGCCACCGATCGCCGCGACACGCCGTTCTGGCGCGACTGCGCGGCCATGGACATCCCCGATTCGCTGCGCCACCGGGTGGAGTTGTTCCGCCAGAGCGGGCGGGTCTTCCATCAGGCCAACGAGCTGTTCGCCGAGAACTCCTGGGTGCAGGTGATGCTGGGCCAGGGGGTGGTGCCGCAACAGCACCACCCGGTGGCCGACCTGATGGGCGATGCGGAGCTGAGCCGCTTTCTGGAAACCATCCGCACCCGGGTGGAGGCGGCGCTGGTGCGGTTGCCTGCGCACGCGGACTTCCTGCAGCGCTACTGCCCTGCCCCGCCGCTGCCCGAACCGGCCGCACGCGTGCCGGCCCCGCCGGTCATGGCAACCCCGGCGGGATAAATTTCGGCGATCTGCAGCGCAACCCTTGGCTCAGACCGCCCCAGCAATGCTAGATTGCGGCATTGCCGTCCATTGCGGGAACAATGGCCGGCGCTCGCCGCAGCAACGTTATCTTTCGCACTCGGGGTAAGGGGGACGCATGTTGGATCTGACACAGGGCCGTATGGCACGCCGGATCGCGCCGGTCATTTTGCTGGTTGGCCTGGCCGCCTGCTCCAAGCAGGAAGACAAGGCCGCCACCGCCACGCCGGCGACCGGCGCCACACCGGCGGCAACGGCACCCACGCCGGCCACGGCGGTCTCGCCGCAGGTGCAGTCGATGGCTGCCGAACAGTTGCGCGAATCGGCCACCAAAGCGCTGCAGGACAACCGCATGTACGCCCCGGCCGGCGACAACGCGGTGGAGTACTACCTGGCCTTGCGCGAGAAGCAGCCGCAGGACGCCACCGTCAACAGCGCGCTGACCGATCTGCTTCCCTATACGCTGATCGCCGCCGAACAAGGCATCAGCCGCGAAGAATTTCCCGAAGCGCAGCGTTTGATCGCGTTGATCGAGAAGGTCGACCCGCAGGCACCGGCACTGCCACGCCTGAAGAGCGGCCTGGAAACCGGCATGAAGACCGCCGCCAACCGCTCCGAGCAGGATGCCGAGCAGGCCAAGAAGCAGGTCGAGGACAAGGCCAAGCAGGCGGCCGAGCAGAAGCGCCTGGCCGAGCAGCAGAGCCGCGAGGCCGCCGCTGCCCAGCAGATTGCCGCCCAGCAGGAAGCGGCCCGCCAGCAGACCGCCGAGGCCGAGCGCCAGGCGGCTGCGCGGCGTCAGGCCGAAGCGCCGGCCCCCACACCGGCGGCCCCGCGTCCGGCGCCGCCGGCGGCCGCTGCAGCCGCACCGGCCGCGCAGTCGCTGCGTCCGATCAGCACCCCGGCACCGCGCTATCCGGCCGAAGCACTGCGTTCGGGTACCTCCGGCGAAGTGCTGGTGGAACTCACGGTCGGTACCGACGGCTCGATCACCGCCTCGCGCGTGCTGCGCGCCAACCCGCCGCGCGTGTTCGACCGCGAAGCCCTCAACGCGGTCAAGCGCTGGCGCTTCGAACCGGTGGCCGCACCGGTGACCACGCGGCGTACGCTGTCGTTCAATCCGGGCGATTGATGCCTGCGTCGTCGATGATATGGAAACGCAAAGCCCGCAGCGATGCGGGCTTTTGCGTTGTGGCGATGGTGCAGCGTCGGTGTTTCGCGTTGGAGGGTGCCGCAGGGACTTGCAGCAAACAGCCACCACGCAACAACCTCAGCCCGAAATCGCCAGGCGCCCCTGGTGATACCGGCGCACTGCCGCATACCACAGCAATGCCGCCACACCGAAACCGGCCAGCAGATACACCGCCCAGGTCTGTAGGTTGATGGTCTCGTGGCGGATCACCTTCAACAGCATCTGGTTCTGCGCCAGAAACGGCACCGCAAAATGCCATAGCTGCGTCTTCAGCGGATAGGCCATCAATGCATAGCCCGGCAGCATCGGCAGCAGCAGCAGCCAGGTCATATGCGCCTGCGCTTCCTTCATGCTCTTGGCGGCCGCGGCCAGATAGGTCAGCAGCGAGGTGCCGACAAACAGCATCGGGACCAGGATGAAGAGCATCTGCAACATCGGCACGAAACCGACATTGAGCTGGCGGCCAAGAGTCGACGTGGACAACTGCGCACTCAGCTTGAAAGCGAGCAAGGTGAGCAACAACGACACCATGCCGATCACGCAGGCCGCGGCGATCTTGCCGCTGACGATGGCGCTGCGCGGCGCAGGCGTGGCCAGCAACGGCTCCAGCGACTGGCGTTCGCGCTCGCCAGCGGTGGCGTCCAGAATCAACGACGCGCCGCCCAGAAACGAGGTGATCACCAGTAACACCGGCAGCAGCATCGCCATCATCTGGCCGCGCTTGGCTTCGGCAGTGGCCAGATCTTGCGCGGCGACTTCCAGGGGCCTGGACACCTGCGCGTCGATACCGCGCGCCAGCAGCCGCAAGGCGCCGACCTGCTGGCTGTAGCCGGTAAGCGCGGCCTGCAAGCGCATGCTCGGCACATCGGCCTCGCGGCGGGTGCTGTCCTTGATGATCTCCACCAGCGCCGGCCGGCCTGCGCGCCAATCCTCGGCGTAGCTGTCGCTGATGCGCAGTGCCACATCCACATCCTGGTTGCGAATCGCCGCGGTCAGATCGGTTGGCGCATCCACGGCATTGAGTCCCTGCGCGGCCAGAAATCGCACCAGATTCGGTGCATTGCTGCGGCCGAGCGTGGGGATCTCCAGCGGCTTGTCGATCTGCGTGCGCACGCGGCTTTCGCTCAGCGCGCCCATGCCCAGGATCAGGATCGGGTACAGCAGCGGCGACAACAGCAACGCCAATGCCAGGGTGCGCCGGTCGCGCGAGATGTCGCGCAATTCCTTGCGCAGCACGGTCCACAGCGTGGACAACAACGATGCGGTGCTCATGCGTGCAGCCCCTCGTCCGAGCCGATCGCCTTGACGAAGGCGTCTTCCAGATTGTGTTCACCGGTGGCATCACGCAATTCGTCGGCGCTGCCGGACGCCACCACTTTGCCCTTGGCGATGATGACGATGCGGTCGCACAGCGCGGCGACCTCCTGCATGATGTGGCTGGAAAAGATCACGCAGCGCCCCTCCGCACGCAGTTGCTGCAAGAAGCCGCGCATGGCGCGGGTGGTCATCACATCCAGGCCGTTGGTGGGCTCGTCCAGGATCACGTTGCGCGGGTCGTGCACCAATGCGCGCGCAATCGCGGTCTTGGTGCGCTGGCCCTGGCTGAAGCCTTCGGTCTGGCGGTCGAGAATGTCGTCCATGTCCAACGCGCTGGCCAGCAGCTGCGTGCGCTGGGCGATCTGGCTGCGCGACATGCCATGCAACTGGCCGAAGTAGGCAATGTTCTCGCGTGCGGTCAAACGCTTGTAGACGCCGCGTGCGTCCGGCAACACCCCGAGTGCGCGGCGCACCGTCACCGGGTCGCGGGCGGCATCCACGCCATCGACCGTGACGCTGCCCTGATCGGGCGCCATCAACGTGTAGAGCATGCGCAAGGTGGTGGTCTTGCCGGCGCCATTGGGGCCGAGCAGCCCGGTGATCTGGCCATCGGCGGCGCTGAAGCTGACCCCGTCGACGGCTTTCACCAGCCCGGTCTTGGTCTTGAACGACTTATGCAGGGTATCGACGACGATCATGCAAGCGCCTCCGTGGCGTGGTCGATGCGGCTCATGGTTCCCATCCGTTGAACGAGGTGAAGGCGGGCACGGTGTTGAGGCTGGCAACGCAGGTGGTATCCAGCGCCTTGGCATCGGCGGTCTGCATGAACTGGCTCAGCACCTTGGGCATGCAGCCCAGCCGGAACACGCCATGCCCCTGCCCGGGCGCAATCACATGCCGGCCGTTGGGCAGTCCCTGCAGCACGCGCTCGGCATAGCGTGGCGGTGTGACCGGGTCGAGCGCGCCGGAGAGCAGCAACACCGGCAACGTGGAGCGGAACGGGGCGCTCGCGGCAGCCGGGGCCGGCTTGGAGGGCCACACCTTGCATGGTGCGAAGAACATCTCGGCGACCGCGTTGCCCAGCAACGTGGTGTCCTGGCGTGCGGGTGGGTGATAACGCCCGGCATCTTCGCTGCACAACACCGACCATTGCATCAGGCGATTCATCCGGTCGGACATGCCCGATGCGCTCATCTGCGCCAAGGCCATCAACGAGGCGTAACGGCCTGCGGCAGCTTCGTCCAGCACCAACGGTAGCAACGATGCGGTTTCCGGCGCATACGAGAAACCGAACGCCAGGCCGGCCACGGTGTCGGCAGTGACCTGTTCGTGGCGTAAGGCACCGGTGCGCGGGTCGCGGTAGTCCACCGCCACCGGCGCCTGCCGCAGCCGCTCGACCACCTGGCGCAACTGCGTGGCGGTATCCACTGGAAAGCGCTTGGCACATGCAGGCTGCTGGCGGCATTGCGCAGACTGCAGCGCGATCGCATCTTCGAAGGTGCGCGCGAACTCGCCGCCGATCACCAGATCGTTTGGCGCTACGCCATCGATCACCACGGTGCGCGTGTGCTGCGGATAACGCGCGGCATAGTGCTGCGCCACGCGCGTGCCGTACGAGGCACCGATCAGATTCAGCGTCTGCACGCCCAGCGCTGCGCGGACCGCATCCAGATCGCCGATGGCTTCGCTGGTGGTGTAGTAACGCGGGTCGGCGTCGTTGCGCAAACCGTCGGCGCATCGGGCCGCATACGCAGTCAATTGCTCGGCTGTGGCTTCGCTGCTGTTGTCCAGCGCCAGCGGCTTGCCGGCCGCGTCGCGACACTCCAGCGGATGCGAGCCACCGGTGCCGCGCTGATCGACCAGAAAGATGTCGCGCTGCTTGCGCACTTCGTGCAGCCCCATGTCCACGATCGCCGCGACCTCAGTGGCCGATTGCCCAGGCCCACCGGCGATGAAGAACACCGGGTCCTGCGTGCTGCCGCCGCCGGCGTCGCTTTCCAGCCAGGCGATCTTCAACGCGATGCTGCGCCCGCTCGGCGCGGCCGGATTTTCCGGCACGCGCAAGCTCGCGCATTGCGCTTCGATGTTGCCGGCGGCGCTGCCCGAGCTCAGCGTACACGGGGTGAACAGCAGCGTGCCGTAACGATTGCCCGCGGCATTGCCGGGCGGGTGGTTTACGGCAGGCTGCGGCGCACTCGTAGCCGGCGTTGTCGGGGTGGAGTTTCCTGCAACCTCGTTTACTGCCGCTGGCGCTGCAGCGCGCTGGCATCCGGCAGCCAGCATCGCGATCAGCACTGTCGCCACCATTGTGGATTGCTTGACCATCGTCGTCCTCTCTCCTGGTATTGCCTGTCCCTCTGACGTTGCATGCGGCCACACGTGACCGCGGCAACTAATGCCCGTCTTCGTAAAGAAAAACATGCTCGATCGATTCCCCAAACAAGCGTGCGATACGGAACGCCAGCGGCAGGCTGGGATCGTATTTTCCGGTTTCCAGCGCATTGATCGTCTGCCGCGACACACCCAGCCGTTCGCCAAGCTCCCCTTGCGACCACCCATTGGCCTCGCGCAATTCGCGCACGCGGCTATTCATTCAAAACGACGCGCGTGGATGCTTTTGGTGATACCATAGATGGCGCACAGCAAGGGAAACACCCACAGCATCGCCGCGCTCGCCGGAACATCGATCAACTCGGCGGCCTGCAGAAATCCGGCCGTCATGTACGCACCGCTGACCAGCCCGGCGGCAATGGCGATCGCTTCCAGCTCGATCCGCCGTTGCATTTCATCAGAATCGCGCACGTAACGCGCCACCGCACGAATGACCAGTACCACCAGCACTGCCGGCAGCAGGGCGATCAACACCCGCGCCCAGTTGGACCCGACATGCCCAAGCAGAAAGCGCCAGAACAGCATCACCAGCACGTACAACAGCATCGGGATGCCGAATTCGCGGTAATACCGTTGCGCCAGCATAGGGCGGGTGCTGTCGCGCATGCTGCCGCGCGTCAGCCACATCGGCACCGACAGCAGCATGCATGATCCACCGATGCCGGCGCTGAGCCCGGCAAGGTAGTTGTTTAACGGCAGCACCTGCCACAGACCGAGCAGCCCAGTGCCGAGGAAGACCAGTCCCACGCAGAACAGCAGCAGCGCCTTGCGTTTGCAGCTTGTCATTTGCACGGCCCCGGCACAGCCATGACGCGCGCTGCCCGATCGCTGCGCGCATGCCCGGCAACCGTGCGCACAGCGCATCGCGTTGCGCGGTCATGCCTGCATTCCATTTGCCTGTGCCGCCGCCGCATCTCTGTCGCCTGTCAAGTACGCTTGACAGGCAAGATGCGCCCACTGGCGCTTACTGTCAAGCACCCTTTACACATTCGAACGCGGTTTTCCGCATCCGTCTTCATTGCTGGCCCAAGCGGCGAACACCCGTCGCAGGACGCCGGCTGGTAGGTACAGACGACGCACAGCCGCCGCAGCTTACGCGCGGAACATCCCGATGCCGAGCCGCGGCCGCGTTCGCATGGCGGCTGCCCAGCTGTGCTGCTGGCCTCGCTGCATCACGCCGCATGTCGGCAGTGGTCTGCCGCGCATGCGTTACGCTGCAGGCTCGAACTTCAGCAGGAGCGACGATGCGTTCAAATGTCTTGTTGGCAGCAGCGCTGTGCTGCGCAGCGACCTCTGCCATGGCGCAGCACGCAGCGCCGCGCACGATCCAGCTGGATCTGGCCACGGCTGGCGCGCCGGTCGATCGTTTCTACGACCTGTCGGTTGGCTCGGATTTCCCCGGCACGCTAATCCGCAGCGATACCCAGGCGCATCTGGTGCCTGCGGTCCACGAGCTGGGCTTCCGTTATCTCCGCTTCCACGATGTGTTTCATGACGTGCTCGGTACCGTCAAAACGGTAGACGGCAAACTGGTCTACGACTGGACCAAATTGGATCAGTTGTACGACGCGCTGCTGGCCAAGCGGATTCGCCCGTTCGTCGAATTGGGCTTCACCCCAAGCGCGATGAAAACCTCAGAGCAGACGTTGTTCTACTGGAAGGGCAACACCTCGCATCCGGATCCTGCCAAGTGGACGCAGTTGATCGATGCGTATGTGCGCCACATCCGCGCGCGCTACGGTGCCGAGGAAGTGCGCCAGTGGTATTTCGAAGTGTGGAACGAGCCCAATCTGAAGGATTTCTGGGAGAACGCCGACCAGCAGGCCTACTTCGATCTGTATGCGAACACGGCGCGCACCATCAAGGCGATCGACCCGCAATTGCGCGTCGGCGGCCCATCGACGGCAGGCGCCGCCTGGGTACCCGAGTTACTGGCCTTTGCCGCCAAGAACACGCTGCCGATCGATTTCGTCACGACACATACCTATGGCGTGGATGGCGGGTTTCTCGATGAAAACGGCAAGCAGGACACCAAGCTGTCCGCATCGCCGGATGCCATCGTCGGCGATGTGCGACGCGTGCGCGCACAGATCCAGGCCTCGCCGTTCCCGGACCTGCCGCTGTACTTCACCGAGTGGAGCAGCAGCTATACGCCGCGCGATTTCGTCCACGACAGTTACATCAGCGCGCCGTACATCCTGACCAAGCTCAAACAGGTGCGAGGCCTGGTGCAGGGCATGAGTTACTGGACCTATACCGATCTGTTCGAAGAGCCCGGCCCACCGCCGACGCCATTCCACGGTGGATTCGGGCTGATGAACCGCGAAGGCATTCGCAAGCCGGCCTGGTTCGCCTACAAATACTTGAATGCACTCAAGGGCCGCGATGTACCACTCAGCGATACGCATGCGTTGGCCGCGGTGGACGGCAAGCGTGTGGCCGCGCTGGCGTGGGATTGGCAGCAGCCGGTGCAGGCAGTGAGCAATACGCCGTTCTATACCAAACAGGTGCCAGCCACCGACAGCGCGCCGCTGCGCGTGCGCATGACCCATGTGCCTGCCGGCACGTACCAGCTGCAGGTGCGCAAGACCGGCTATCGGCGTAACGACCCGTTGTCGCTGTACATCGACATGGGCATGCCCAATGACCTGGCGCCGCGTCAGTTGACGCAGCTGCAACAGGCCACGCGCGATGCCCCCGAGCAGGATCGCCGCGTGCGCGTGGGCGCCGACGGCGTGGTCGAGATCAACGTGCCGATGCGCAGCAACGATGTGGTGCTGCTGACGCTGGAGCCGGCGGCGCGCTGAGCGTAGAAGTCGGGATGCCACGCGTTAGAACGACGGGGCGCGACACGCCCATGCAGGCCGTGCCGCGCGCATGGACCGCAACCGGCCCAGAGTGAGCGCAATTGTCTGTCGGCCGCGCTTACTTGAGATAGGTCTTGAGGATGGCGGTGATGTCATCCACCGCCAGCTCACGCTCGCCCGGTGCCTCGGGTGCGGCGACATGATGCTTCAGATGCTCGCTGAGCAACTCGACCATTAAGCCTTGCGCCGCACCGCGGAACGCGGCGACCTGGGTCAGCAGCGCGGTGCAGTCCACGTCCTGTACCAAGGCCTTTTCCAGTCCTTCCACCTGCCCGCGGATCCTGCGCACGCGCGCGAGCAGTCTGGATTTGTCCTGATTGAGATGTGCCATCGATATATACCCCCCAGGGGTATTTAAGATACCCTGTGGGGGTACCTTAGCCAGAGCCACCGCCGATGTCGATCACGCACGCCGCGCCGCATTGCGCCCAGTCGCACACCTTTGCCAGCGCCAACCCGCTCGCCGAGCGCAGCACCCGCAAGGCGGTGATCCTGACCGTGCTCATGATGGTGGTGGAGATCGTGGGCGGTTGGACGCTCAATTCCATGGCCCTGCTCGCCGACGGCTGGCATATGAGCTCGCACGCGCTGGCGCTGGGACTGGCGTTGTTCGCCTACCGCTTCGCGCGGCAGCATGCTGGCGATGTGCGCTTCACCTTCGGCACGTGGAAGGTCGAAGTGCTGGGCGGTTACACCAGCGCGATCCTGTTGCTGGGCGTGGCCGGGCTGATGGCATTCCAGTCGGTGGAACGCTTGTTCACGCCCAAGCCCATCCAGTATCAGGAAGCCACCCTCATCGCAGTGATCGGCCTGCTGGTAAACCTGATTTGCGCGTGGTGGCTGCGCGATTCGCATGCACATGGCCACGCGCACGGGCATCATCATGGTCACGCGCATCCGGCTCACGGCCATGCGCACACACACGACAGCCATGGTCATGGTCATGGTCATGGTCATGGTCATGGTCATGGTCATGGTCATGGTCATGGTCATGGTCATGGTCATCGCCAGGATGCGCACAGCGATCTCAATCTGCGCGCGGCATATCTGCATGTGGTGGCCGATGCCGCGACCTCGGTGCTTGCGATCGTGGCGCTGGTTGCCGGCATGCACTGGGGCGTGACCTGGCTGGATCCCATCATGGGCATCGTCGGCGCTGTGCTGGTGACCGTCTGGGCCTGGGGGTTGCTGCGCAGCACCGGCCGCGTGTTGCTGGATGCGGAAATGGACGCACCGGTGGTGGCGGAAGTGAAGCAGGTCATCGCCGAGCTTGGGCATGCGATCGACATCGCCGACCTGCATGTCTGGCGCGTCGGCGGCGAGCGTTATGCCTGCGTCGTCAGTCTGGTCACTGCGGCCGACATCGATGCGGAGCTGGTGCGTGACGCACTGCAGATTCACGAGGAACTGGTGCATGTCACGGTCGAGCTGCAGCGCCCGGCGCTTCTAGACGCTGCCGGCTAAAACCGCAGCAACTTGGCATCACACGCTGCAGGCCGCAGCACGCCTGCAGACACAGGCGGCATCGACGCGCCGCCTGCAGGCCACCTCAGACCTTCGGCGGCGTGGAGCTGACGTATTTCTCGCGGCGGATCTGCGCACTCGGCAGGCCGGCGGCTTTGAGCGCTTCCAGGCAGGTGTCCACCATGTCCGGGTTGCCGCACAGGTAGGCGATGTCGTGCGCGGCATCGGGCGCGAACTCGGCCAGATGCTGCTGCACGTAGCCGTGCCGCACATCGGCGTGCGGCTGGGCGGGCACGTCGCGCGAGAAGCACGGTACGTAGCGGAACTGCGGATGCGCATCGGCAAACGCGCGGAAGTCGTCGCCGTACAGCAACTCGGCCGGGGTGCGTGCGCCCTGCAGCAACACCACCTGCACACCGCGGGTGGCGATTGCCTCGGCCAGCAGCGGCAGCATCGAGCGGTACGGGGTGACGCCGGTGCCGGTGGCGATCAGCACGTAACGCTGGTTGTGATCGCCCGCCTGCAGGCAAAAGCGCCCGTAGGGCCCGCTTGCCTGCAACTGGTCGCCAATTTCCAGGCCCTCGAACAAGGCCGTGGCCGAGCCGCCGGGCACGAAGCTCACCGCGATCTCCACTGCCTCGCCCGGCCCCAGCGCATGATCGTGGATGGTCGCCAGCGAATAGCTGCGCTTGGTCGGCGTGCCATCGGCGTAGTCGAAATGGATCTGGATGAACTGGCCGGGCTGGAAATCCAGCGGCTGCCCGTCGTCACGGACGAACTGACAGTGGGCCACGGTGGGCGCAATCATGCGCCGGTCGACAAGCTTGAGGGGGAATTGAACGGGCACGAACGTATTTGGGACAGTCTGTGATCGGGGCAAACCCCAACGGGCTTCTATAATAACGGGCTGCAACTCGCTGCGCCGTCGCCCTGGCGCAAAGGACCCGGCTTGAATTCCCCATCTCCCACTGCGCCCGCCCTGCGCGTGTGCGATCTGCGCAAGACCTACGACAACGGCACCCAGGCGCTCAAGGGCGTCTCGCTGGACGTGGCGCCAGGCGATTTCTTCGCCTTGCTCGGCCCCAACGGGGCGGGCAAGTCCACCTTGATCGGCATCATCAGCTCGCTGGTGAACCTGTCCGGCGGACAGGTGGAAGTGTTCGGTACCGACCTGGTCCGTCACCGCAGCGATGCGATGCGCCTGATCGGCCTGGTCCCGCAGGAAATCAACTTCAACCTGTTCGAAAAACCCTTCGACATCCTGGTCAATTACGCCGGTTTCTACGGCATGCCGCGCAGCCAGGCGCAAGCGCTGGCCGAAGTGGAACTGCGCCGCGCGCACCTGTGGGAAAAGGCCCAGGTGATGAGCCGCACGCTCTCCGGCGGCATGAAGCGCCGGCTGATGATCGCCCGCGCCATGATGACCCAGCCGCGCCTGCTGATCCTGGACGAACCCACCGCCGGTGTGGATATCGAGATCCGCCGCGACATGTGGCGCGTGCTCAAGGACATCAACGCCGCCGGCACCACGATCATCCTGACCACGCATTACCTGGAAGAAGCCGAACACCTGTGCCGCAACCTGGCCATCATCAATCACGGCCAGATCGTGACCCAGGGGCCGATGCGCGAACTGCTGGCCAAGCTCGACGTGGAAGGTTTCCTGTTCGATATCGACGGTGAGCTGCCGGCGCAGTTGCCGGTGATCGAAGGCACCACGCTTACCGCCATCGACGGCCACACGCTGGATCTGGACATGCCGCGCGCGATGGACCTCAACCGCGTGTTCGCCGCGCTGGGCGATGCCGGTATCCGCGTGCGCTCGATGCGCACCAAGAGCAACCGGCTGGAAGAGTTGTTCGTTCGTCTGACCGGGCCCGGCGAGACCGTCGCCGCCCCGGCTCCTGCCGCAGTGGCGCCCGCGCGCGCGGCAGGCCACCCATGAGTCCTTCGGAGCCGTCGATGTCCGCCACGCCCGCCACACCCCGCCAACGCAACTGGATTGCGCTGGGCACCATCGTGCGCCGCGAAGTGCAGCGCATCCTGCGTATCTGGGGCCAGACCCTGGTGCCGCCGGCCATCACCATGACGCTGTACTTTTTGATCTTCGGCGGGCTGATCGGCTCGCGCGTGGGCGACATGGGCGGCTACAGCTACATGCAATTCATCGTGCCGGGCCTGGTGATGATGAGCGTGATCCAGAACAGCTACGGCAACATCTCTTCGAGCTTCTTCGGTGCCAAGTTCGGCCGCCACGTCGAAGAGCTGCTGGTCAGCCCGATGTCCAACTGGGTGATCCTGTGGGGCTACGTGTCCGGCGCGGTGCTGCGCGGGGTGATGGTCGGGGCGATCGTGCTGATCATCGCGATGTTCTTCACTCCGGTGCGGATCCCGCATCCATTCGTCACCCTGACCACGGTGCTGCTGGGCGCGACCATTTTCTCGCTGGCCGGGTTCGTCAACGCGGTCTACGCCAAGAAGTTCGACGACGTGGCGATCGTGCCCACCTTCATCCTGACCCCGTTGACCTACCTGGGCGGCGTGTTCTATTCGGTGAAACTGCTGCCCGGCTGGGCCGAAGCCGCAACGCATGCCAACCCGATCTTCTACATGGTCAACGCGTTCCGCTACGGCCTGCTCGGTAGCTCGGATGTGCCGATCTGGGTGGCCTACGCACTGATGCTGGGCTTTGTCGCCGTGCTCAGCGCCCTGGCCTTGTGGCTGCTGCGGCGGGGTGTGGGGCTGCGGAGCTGATGGCCGTGCGCATCCTGATCCTGGGCGCCGGCGGCACCGGTGGCTATTTCGGCGGACGCCTGGCGCAGGCCGGCGTGGACGTCACCTTCCTGGTGCGCGAAGCGCGTGCCGCGCAGTTGCAGGCAGACGGCTTGCGCATCCGCAGCCCGCTGGGCGATGCCGATCTGCAGGTGGCGCATGTCACCGCGCAGGACTTGCCGGCATTGGTGGCGCAGCAGCCGTTCGATCTGATGATCTTGAGCTGCAAGGCCTACGACCTGGACAGCGCGATCGACGCGATTGCGCCGGCGGTGGGCGAGCACACCACGGTGTTGCCCATCCTCAACGGGCTGCGCCATTACGCGGCCCTGGACGAGCGCTTCGGCGCCGCGCGGGTGCTGGGCGGGCTGTGCTTCATCAGCGCCACCAAGGGCGAGCACGGCGAGATTCTGCACCTGGGCAAGCCGGCAGCGATCACCTTCGGCGAGCGTAGCGGTGACGCGCATTCGGCGCGGGTGCAGGCATTTGCCGCCGCCTGCGCGCAGGCCGACATCACCCATGTGGCCAGCGAGAAGATCGCGCAGGAACAATGGATCAAGTACAGCTTTCTCACCGCGCTGGCCGCGGCCACGTGCATGATGCGTGCGCCGGTGGGTGCGATCGTGGTCACCGACGACGGCCGTGCGTTGATCAACGGCCTGTACAACGAATGCCTGTGGGCCGCCGATGCGGCCGGGCAATCGATTCCCGAGCCCGCACGCGCCAACGCGTTGCAGACGCTGCTACAGGTGGATTCGCCGCTCAAGGCCTCGATGCTGCGCGACCTGGAAGCCGGCCAGGACGTGGAAGCGGCGCAGATCGTCGGCGACATGCTGGCGCGCGTGCGCGAGACCGGCCGCAATGCCCCGCTGCTGATGGCCGCCAATGTGCACCTGCAGGCGTATCAGGTGCTGCGGCACCGCTGAGAAGGTGGCAGGCGGCGGTCGGTGGCTGCGCGCCAGCCCCCATCCGCCCTTCGGGCACCTTCCCCCGCAGGCGGGAGAAGGAAGCTGCCTGGGGGAACGGTGACTACCGTTGCATCAATGCGCGACTACCCTCGGCACCACTTCCAATACATCCCTTCCCCCGCTCGCGGGAGAAGGTGGCGCAACGCGCCGGATGAGGGCGCGCCGGCTTGGCGCAGCCTTCGCGCTGTAACGACGCGGTGCACACGATGCTCTGCTTCCCATCGCCCGCCTCGCCCCTGATGAAAGCGCTCAGCCACCTGTTTCGTGCCGGTCATTTCGTGATCCTGGCGTTCTTCGTGCTGTGTGCGGCGGGCCTGGTGACGATGGCCGGGCTGGAGTTGTGGCACGGCTTCACCCCCGGCGGCGACATGGTGGTGCGCGACCGTTTCAACGTCGTGCTTGAAGCTGTGGGCCTGCTGACGGTGGCGCTGGTCACGCTCGAACTGGGCCAGACCATCTTCGAAGAAGAGATTCTGCGCGACGTCAAGGTCAGTGGCCCCACGCGCGTGCGGCGGTATCTGTCGCGCTTTTTCGTGGTGATCGTGATTGCCCTGGCGATCGAGACGCTGGTGTCGATCTTCGAGCTGATGCATGCCGACCCGGCCAAGCTGCCCTACGCCGCTGCCGTCGGCTCATGCGCGGCACTGCTGCTGATCGCCTGGGGCGTGTTCGTCAAACTCAATCGCAGCGCCGAAGAGCTGGAACCGGAGGCGATGGAAGAAACCAAGCGCGAAGACCGCGAAGTGCAGGAGTAAGCGCGGTCAGCGCAGCTAGCGAGCGGTCGTCAGACGTGGGGCGGATGACGCGCAGGAACCGCAGTGTCCACGTGACACATGCCGCACCGAGCACCGATCACGCCCGCATGCGGCGGTGCAGTCGCTATCGGCTGCGGTTAGTCCGCCGCTGGCAAGGGCGGCACCGCAGTCGGCTTGCCATCGGCATCGAGCGCAATCATCACGAACTGCCCGCGCGTGCACAGCTCGCGCGCGCCGCTGAGCAGGTCTTCGGCGATCAATTCCACTTCCACCGTGATCGAGCTACGTCCCACCAAGACCACGCGGGCGATGGTTTCCACCATCTGGCCCTGGCGGATCGGCAGCTTGAAATCCACCTGATCCGAACGCGCCGTCACCACGGTGCGGCGCGCATAGCGCGAGGCGGCGAGAAACGCGGCCTTGTCCATCCACGCCAGCGCCTGCCCACCGAACAGCGTGCCCAGATGATTGGTGTGATTGGGAAACACGATCTCGGCCATGCGGGCTTCGGTCGGTGCAACGGGCGTGGAACTGGTCATGAAGAAGTGCCGTCAGAAGGAAGGAAAGCCAACCCGATCAGCTGCGCAGCGTCGGCAGGAAGCTCAGGTCCAGGTGGTAACGCAATGGACGCTGCGGATCGACGAAGACGCGCAGCAGTTGTCCATCGGCCATAAACGGCTGCGGATCGACCCACAGATTATCGCTGCGATACTCGGTCAAGGTGTCGTGCGTGCGGTCGTGGCGATGGGCCAGGATACGGAACGGGTGCACGCCATTGACCTGCAAAGACGCATTGCGTTCAACGCACACAAAACGCGCCTCCACCACCGTGCCATGCCGGCGCAACCACGCAGCACGGCGCGCATGCCAGACGCGATAACCGAGGATGCCGCCACCCACGCCGCCGAATACCACGCCCAGCAGCAACAAGATCCAGCGCGCCTGATCCGGCAGCAGCGCCGCACCGGTCAACAGGCCCAACCCCGCCAGCAGGAAGCTCCAGGCGACGATGGTGACCGTGGTGTTCATTGCCGGGCACCTTGCATCGACCGGGCGTCCGTCGCCATCACAGGCCGCTGCGGACCGCCGCTTCCACCTGCGCCGGCGACTGGAAGCCGGGCAGACGCGCCACTTCCGCGCCATCGCGATACAGCGCCAGGGTCGGGGTCTGGCGCAGGCCCAGGTCGCGGAAGAAGTCCTCGCCCACCACTTCCAGCTTGACCTTCAACAAGGCCACGCCATTGGCGGCATCGCTGTTGGCGAACTTGTCCAGCGACATGTCGAGCATGCGGCAGCCGGGGCAGTTGTCCTTGTAGAAATCCACCAGCGCGCGCGGATGCGCGGCCAGGGTCTGGGTGTAGTGCTCAGGCGACGTGACGGTAATGGTCTGCATTGGGATCGTTCTTGCATTGGGCCAGAACCGTGTCGGTCCAGGCGGCGATGGCCTGCGCGTCGCGCTGGCCGTGGGGCATCTGCTCGATGGTCAAACGGGGAAACGGGCTGTCGAAGAAGCGCGCGATACGGTGCACCGCACCGCAGAAATACTCTTCGCCCCACTGCGTTTCGCCAGTGCCGAACACGGCAACGCGCGGCGGCTTGCCCAGCGTGTCGACCAACTCGACGATGAAACGCTTCATCTCTGCCGGCGTACGCCCGCCGTTGTCGGTCCAACTGCCAAGCAGAAACAACGCGTACTGCCCTGGCGCATGCGGCACCTGCTCCAGCCGCTGCATGTCGGTTTCCAGCCAGGTCACCGCATGCCCGGCCGCTTCGCAGCGCAGCGCCACCGCACGCGCCAGATCGCGTGTGTTGCCGCTCAACGATGCCAGGGCGAGCAGGATGTTCATGGGGCGGGGATTGGGGAGTCGGGATTGGGGATTCGCAAAAGCCGCAACTGGTACGTCATTGAAAGTCCTTGATCGATGTGTCTTAGCGCAGTGCTGCTGTGACGAATCCCAAATCTCCAATGCCTAATCGCGGCGCTTCAACGCATCCCAAATCCCAAATCCCGGCTCCTCACAGATCGTCGAAGCCGTTATCCGAGTTGGTCTTCTTGTAAGACGCATTGCGCATTTCGAAGAAGTCGGTCTTGGTCTCGGTGAAGTTGTCGGCGTAGGCCTTGATCCACGGCATCACGTTGTCGTTGGCGCCTTCGTACAGCTTCTCGATGCCGAGCATGCCGGCCATCTTGTTGGCGCGGTACTTCACGTAACGGATCATCTCGTCCACGTCGATGCCGTCGATGCCGTCCAGCACTTCGGCGGTCCACTGGGTTTCCAGGTCGATCGCGTGTTCGAAGGCCTTGTGCACGTAGTCGGTGAGCTGGTCGCCCTGCAGCGCCTGGTTCTCGCCGATGATGGCGCGAATGAGCTCGCTGATGAACTTCGAATGCGCCAGTTCGTCGCGGTTGATGAAGCTGATGATCTTGCCGGTGCCGGTCATGCGGTTCTGGCGCACCAGATTGTAGAAATACGCAAAGCCGGAGTAGAAGTTGATGCCTTCCAGGATCGAGGACTGGATCAGCGAACGGATCAGCGTTTCGGCCGTCTTCTCGCGCATGAAGTCTTCGTAGGCGCCCATGATCGGCGCATTGCGCTTGATGATGGTCGGGTGCGTGCGCGCGATTTCGAACACGCGGTTCTGGTCGGCCAGGCCGGTGATCGAGGCCAGCACGTAGCTGTAGCTCTCGTTATGGATCACTTCCTGCTGGCCGATGATGGCGGCATTGGCATGCGCGGCCGGGTCGGTGATGTATTCGGCCACGTTGTAGATGAAACGCGTCTGCGGCGAATCCAGCGTGGCCAGCAAGCCGATGATCGAATCGTAGGCGTTCTTTTCGCGCGCGGACAGCTCGTTGTACTGGCGCGCATCGCCCTTCATGTCCACCTCGTCGGGGATCCAGAAGTTGGTCGACAGTTCCTTGTAGGCCCGATAGAAGGACGGGTACGGAATGTCGTTCCAGTTGAGGATGCCCGAGGTCTGACCGTTGATGATGCCGGTCGAACGGTTCGGGTTGCGCGGCTCAAGGATCTTGATGCGGTCGAGCGGTGTTGCGGACATGGGTTTCTACTCGTGTTTCAGGCGTCGCGCGTACAAGACAGCAACGGCGCAACAAATCGATCTGGAGGAAAGCCCCCTGAGTCAGGGGGCGCGCCAAAGGCGCGGGGTGTGGGAGATGGTGAAGCAGGGTCCACGGTTCGCGACGCGAACCGTGGAAGCGAAGCGCGAATGCGCTTAGCTACTGCACCATTCGCACTCACTGATGTCGATGTCGTTGGAGCGCACGTAGTACGTGGTCTTCAGCCCTTCGCGCCAGGCGGTCATGTGCAGGTCCAGCAGCGTGCTCGCACGGATGGTGCTGGGCACATAGAAGTTGAAGCTGATCGACTGGTCCACGTGCCGCTGGCGGCGCGCGTTCTGGCGCACGCTGGCGAACTGGTCGACCTTGTAGGCGCCCTTTTCGTAGTACGGCCAGGTCTCCAGCGACAGGCCAGGAGCGGCAACCGGACGGCGGAAGTCCTTCTTTTCTTCGTAGTAGAACGCGCTGTAGATCGGGTCGATGGAGGCGGTGGAACCGGCGATCTGCGCGGTGCTCATGTTCGGTGCAACCGCCAGCATCCAGGCATTGCGCACGCCATTGACCGCCACCTGCGCCGACAGCTCCAGCCATTGCGGGCTGTTGTAGTCGCGCGCACGGAAGTACTCGCCGTTGTGCCAGTCGCTGCCGCGGAACACGCTGTAGGTGCCCTTTTCCTTGGCCAGCTCCATGCTCGCCTGGATGGTCAGGTAGTTGATGCGCTCGTACAGCTCGTCGCTGTAGTCCTCGGCTTCCTTGGCATTCCAGTGGATGGACTTCTGCGCCAGCAGATGATGCCAACCGAAGGTGCCAAGACCGATCGCGCGGTACTTCTGGTTGGTGATGGTGGCCTGCGGCACCGGCAACTGGTTCAGATCGATCACGTTGTCGAGCATGCGCACCTGGATCGGGATCAAGCGCTCCAGCACGTCGGCACCCAGCAGATCGGCCTGGTCGGCCTGCACGGTGATCGCGCGACCCAGGTTGATCGAGGACAGGTTGCACACGACGAAATCGCCCGCCTTCTTGGTGGTGACGATCTGATTGCCGCTGATGATCTCCTGCATCATCCGCGTCGGGCTCATGTTCTGCAGGATCTCGGTGCACAGGTTGGACGAATAGACCATGCCCTCGTGCTTGTTCGGGTTCTTGCGATTGACTTCATCGCGATAGAACATGAACGGGTTACCGGTTTCCAGCTGGCTGACCATGATGCGCTTGAAGATCTCGATCGCCTTGACGGTCTTGCGCGTGATGCGCTCGTCGGCGACGACTTCTTCGTACTTGCGACGGAAGCTGCCGTTGGCGTCGCCCTTCTTCTCATCGAAGAAATCCTGCAGGTACCAGCCCTTGATCCGCTTCACTTCGTGCGGGTCGAACAGGTACCAGTCGCCGCGGCGCTCGACCGCTTCCATGAACAGGTCGGGGATGCACACCGAGGTGAACACGTCGTGCGCGCGCAGGCGCTGGTCGCCGTTGTTCAGGCGCAGGTCCAGGAACGCTTCGATGTCGCGATGGAAGATGTCCAGGTAGACCGCGATGGCGCCCTTGCGCTGGCCCAGCTGGTCCACCGACACGGCGGTGTTGTTGAGCTGCTTGATCCACGGCACCACGCCGCCGGACGAATTGGACACGCCACGGATCGCCGAACCCGACGAACGCACATAACCCAGGTACGCGCCGACGCCGCCGCCGTGCTTGGACACGCGCGCCACGTCGGTATTGGAGTCGTAGATGCCCTGCAGGCTGTCGTCGACGGTGTCGATGAAGCAGCTCGAGAGCTGGCCGCCGACCTTGCCGGCATTGGCCAGCGTCGGGGTGGCCACCGTCATGTACAGGTTGGACAGCGCCCAGTAGGCCTCGCCGACCAGCTGCATGCGGCGCTCGCGGCTGCCCTTGCCGGTGCCGATCTCGTCCTGCATCAGGTACAGCGCGATGGTCAGCCAGCGCTCCTGCGGCAGTTCGAACACGCCGCGCGAGCTATCGGTGGCCAGGTAACGCGTCGCCAGCAGGTACAGGCCGTTGTAGGCGAACAGCTTGTCGCGCTCGGGCTCGATCATCTTGCCGGCTTCGATCAGCTCGTCCTTGGAGTAGCGGCGCAGGATGTCGTTGGAATAGACATTGCGGTCGGCCAGGCTTTCCTGCAGGCCGACGAACGAGCCGTACTTCTGGCTGGCGTCGTAGAAACGGTTGCGGCTGGCGCGCTTGTACAGGCGGCGCAGGTACAGACGCGCAGCGAAGTGCTCCCACTCCGGGGTGGTCAGATCGACGCGGGCTTCGGCCTCGCGGATCAAGTGGTCGACCAGGTCGTCGGCGTTGACGCTGTCCTTGCGCTCGACGAACCCGAACACCGAGCGCTTGTAGTCGGCCACGTCCAGCTGCGGGAACTCGGCATGGATCTGGTCGATGGCGCGCTCCAGGCGCTCCGGCTCGAACGGAATCTTGCGATTGCCCGCTTCTTTCGTGATCCAGGTGGAGACGTTTTGTTCTTCGATGGTCTGTGCGTGCATTGCAATGGCTTGGCGGGGAGGCGGCACGATGTCCGACGGGTCGGTCAATTCCGGCGCGCCGCAGGCGGGCGCGGCAACGCTGGCGGGAACGCTGGTGGGTATTGCGGTACCGGCGGCGATCGCGGAAAGGGTGTCGTTGGTGGTCATGCGTCCTCCATGCGTAGGCACACGAACCTGCCGGAGCAGGCAACGACCGAGCGGCGTCCACGGTGCATTGGCGACACAGGACGCACAGCGCGCAGGCCATGGCCTGCGGCGGCATCACCACCAATTTCCCTGAACTCCCACGGTCGCCATCACGCGGTGTGCTGTCGCATGATGGTGTTCGGTGGCAACGCGCTGCCGTCATCGGGCCGGAAGCGACCGCGGCAATGCCGGGGCGCGTACAGGTCGCTGAGATGGGAGCCACAGGCAATGTCGCACTTGCGCATCGCCTTCGTCTCATCGGTGCCACTTGGGGGCGGTCACCACCGAACCCCAAGATAGTGGGGTACCCCCAGGGGGTCAACACCAAATGTGCCCAAATTGCGCCGAGCCTTGCGGCACAACGGGCTGCGCTGACGAGCGGTCGCCTCGCGCGGCGGGAGGACGAATCCGACTGCGCAGGTCAAGTCGGGAGGGTCCTGATTCGCTCGCCACACTCACCCGCCGTCGACACCAGGCGTGCTATCGGTAGCGTTTTTTTGCTGGGCGCCCACGCGCCCGCCAGCCGATCAGCGACCGCGCAAGCTCGCCGGTGATCGCTCAGATCTCGGTCGGCCCGATGTGGTGACGCTTGCGGTAGCGGATCGACGACCACACCGAGGCGGCGATGAAGGCCACGCCGATCAGGCCGGTCAGCACCTCCGGCACGTGGTAGACCGTGCCCACCAGCATGATGATCGCCAGCACGCCGATGGCGTAATGCGCGCCGTGCTCCAGGAACACGAATTCGTCCAGGGTGCCCTTGTGCACCAGGTAGACCGTCATCGAGCGCACGAACATCGCGCCGATCGCCAGGCCCAGCATGATGATCACCACGTCGCGGGTGATGGCGAAGGCGCCGATCACGCCATCGAACGAGAACGAGGCGTCCAGCACTTCCAGATACAGGAAGGCGGCGATGCCCGAACGCTTGGCCGGGCCCATGCTGCCGTCTTCGCTCTCTTCGGCCTCGAACAACGCATCCACGCTGCCGACCAGCAGATACAGCAGGATGCCGCCCAGGCCTGCGAACAGCACGCTCTGGAAGATGCCGTCCGGCAGGAACAGCTTGGTGCCCAGCAGCACCGACACCGCCACGATCACCGACATCGCATCGGCCTTGCCCAACTTGCCGACCAGCCGCTCCACCGGGCCCAGCCAGTGCAGCTTGCGCTCCTGGTCGAACAGGAAATTCAGGAACACCAGCAGCAGGAACATGCCCCCGAAGGCGGCGATGGACGGGTAGTTATCGGTCAGCACCTGGCTGTAGCGGTCCGGCTCCTTCAGCGCCATCTGCATCACCGGCACCAGGCCCATGCCGGTGGCCACCGACACGATCACGATCGGGAACACCAGGCGCATGCCGAACACGGCGATCAGGATGCCCACGGTCAGGAACAATTTTTGCCAGAACGCGTTCATGTGCTTGAGCACGCCGGCGTTGACCACTGCGTTGTCGAACGACAACGACACTTCCAGCACGCTCAACACCAGGCACAGCCACAGCGCCTGCCAGATCCCCATCGATGAGGTGTGACCCCACCACGCAGCCAGGCCCAGGCAGATGGCGGCGACCAACAACGACATTCTGAAATCGCGAAACATTGACACTCCCAGGCGGGCCGAGACGACAGCCGGAGCAATGGGCCAGGGCGAAGCCTGGCAGTCCGGCGTGCGGTGGAGGATGGGGGACCGCGGCGTGACGCAACGTCAGGCCGGGCGCGGCTCGCCCATTATAGGGAGTGTCACCGCCATCAGGGTTGCATCGTCAGGATCCGGGCGCACGCCAAAGCCCAGGCTCTGGCACATCGCCAGCATGGTGCGGTTCTCGCGCAGCACCTGACCTTCGATTTGTTTGAGGCCCAGCCAGCGCGCGTACTCGATCATGATGCGCATCAGCTGCCAGCCGATGCCGTGGCCCTTGAGGTCCGAGCGGATCAGGATGCCGTACTCGCCGCGCTGGTAATCAGCGTCGGCGTGCAGGCGCACTGCGCCGAGCATGTCGCCGGTCTTGGGGTCGATGGCCACCAGCGCGATGGAGCGGGCGTAATCGAGCTGGGTCAGCCGGGCGATGAATTCGTGGCTGAAATGCTTCACCGACTGGAAGAAGCGCAGGCGCAGGTCTTCGTCGGTGACGCGGGCGAAGAAGGCGCGGAACAGCGCGTCGTCTTCCGGGCGCACCGGGCGCACCAGCGCATGGGTGCCATCGCCCAGGCCGATCTGGCGCTCCCATTCCTTGGGGTACGGGAAGATCGCAAAGCGCGGATGGCCGCGGCCCTTGTGCAGCTTGCGCGCTGGCGCCACCGCCACGCGGGCGTCCAGCGCGATCACGCCATCGCGGTCGGCCAGCAGCGGGTTGATGTCCAGCTCGGTGATTTCGGGGATGTCGGCGGCCAGCTGCGCCAGCTTGACCAGTACCAGCGCCACTGCACGCTCGTCGGCGGCCGGCACGTCGCGGTAGGCCTTGAGGATGCGCGAGACGCGGGTGCGGCCGATCAGCTCGTGGGCCAGGCGCAGGTCCAGCGGCGGCAGGGCAAGCTCGCGGTCGTTGATGACCTCCACCGCGGTGCCGCCGCGCCCGAACACGATCGCCGGGCCGAACACCGGGTCGTCGGCGATGCCGGCGATCAGTTCGCGCGCCTTGGGCCGCAGCACCGTGGGCTGCACGATCACCCCTTCGATCACTGCATGGAGATGCGCGGCGCGCGCCCGCGCCAGGATGCCGGTGGCCGCTTCGCGCACCGCCGCCACGCTGGACAGGTTCAGGCGCACGCCATCCACATCGGACTTGTGCGCGATTTCGCTGGACAACACTTTCAATGTCACGGTGCGGCCGACGGCCAGTAACGGGTCGGCCAGCAATGCGGCCTCGTTGGCGGTGGCGGCCACCTGCAGCGGCACGATCGGGATGCCGTAGGCGGCCAGCAGGCGGTTGGTGGCGACCGGATCCAGCCAGCGCCGGCCGGCCGCCAGGGCCTCTTCCACCAGCGTCCGCGCGATGCCGGCATCCACGACGAAGTCTTCCGGCAGGCTGGGCGGGGTCTCCATCAGCGCCGCCTGCGCCTCGCGGTAGCGCACCAGGTGGGTGAAGCCGCGCACCGCGTCCGATTCGGTGGCATAGGTGGGCACGCGTGCGGCGTTGAGCGCGGCGATCGCCGCATCGTCCTGGCCCAGCCACACCGCAAACACCGGTTTGTCGCGCTGGTAGCGGTTGCGCTGGTCCAGCGCGCGGGTCAACGCCTTGGCCGCATCGGCCGAGGAGGTGAACGCGGTGGGCACGTTGACCACCAGCAGCGCGTCGTTCTCCGCATCGTCCAGCAGCGCCTCGATCGCTGCGGCATAGCGCGCGCCGTCGGCGTCGACAATGATGTCGACCGGGTTGCTGCGCGACCAGCCTTCCGGCAGCGATTGATCGAGTCTTTCCAGCGTCTTGGGCGACAACTCGGCCAGGGTGCCGCCACGCAACACCAGCTGGTCCACCGCCAGTTGCCCCACCCCGCCGCCGTTGCTCAGAATGGCCAGGCGCCGGCCCGGGAAACTGCCGAGCCGACCCAGGGTTTCGGCGGCGGCGAACAGCTCGTCCAGCGCGCCCACCCGCAACAATCCCGCACGCGCGAACGCGGCGCCGTAGACCGCATCCGAGCCGGCCAGCGCCTGCGCGTGGGTGTCGGCATTGGGATTGATGCGGTACTGGCGGCCGGATTTGACCACCACAACGGGCTTGGCACGCGCGGCGGCACGTGCGGCCGACATGAACTTGCGCGCATCGCCGATGCGTTCGACGTACAGCAAAATCGCGCGGGTGCGGTAGTCGGTGGCGAAGTAGTCGAGCAGATCGCCGAAATCCACATCCAGCGTATCGCCCAGCGACACCACCGCCGAAAACCCGACCGAGCGCGCCACCCCCCACTCCACCAGCGCGGCGGCAATGGCGCTGGATTCGGAAATCAACGCCAGATCGCCGGCCTGCGGGCAATGCGCGGCGATGCTGGCGTTGAGTCGCGCATGCGGGGCGATCACGCCCAGGCAGTGCGGGCCGAGGATGCGCATGCCTTTGGCGCGCGCGGCCGCTTCCATGCGTGCGGCCGGCGAGCCGGGGCCGCTGCCCAGACCGGCAGTCAAGATGATCGCCGCGGCCACACCACGCCGCGCGGCGATGGAGACGATGCGCGGCACGATACGCGCCGGCGCGGTGATCACCACCAGGTCGGGCACCCACGGCAGATCGGTCAGCCGCGCCACCGTGCGCACGCCGTCGATCTCGCTATAGCGCGGGCTCACCCAGCCGATCTGGCCGGGAAACCCGGCCGCGCGCAGGTTACGCACCACCGCCCGCCCGGCCGAACGATCACGCGGGCTGCCCCCCACCACCGCCACGGTGCCGGGACGAAAGACCTGCTGCAGGTGGTACGTACTCATCGGACGGGGGACGCGAATGCCATCGCACTACGGTACACGCACTGGCGTTTCAGGGCATGGGGTGACGGATGCATGCGCACATGCATGCATCCGTGATTACCTGGGCGCGATGCCTCTATAACAGCGTGCCGCTCAAGATCAGCGCAGCGATGCTGAAATAAATCACCAGCCCGGTGACATCCACCAGCGTGGCGACGAACGGCGCCGAGGCGCTGGCCGGGTCGAACCCGAAGCGTTGCAGCACGAATGGCAGCATCGAGCCGGACAGCGAACCGAAGGTGACGATGCCGATCAGCGCCGCGCCGATGGTCAGCGCCACCATCTGCCAGTGCGGGCCATAGTCGTACAGGCCGGCGGTCTGCCAGATGGTGATGCGCACGATCGCCAGCACGCCCAGGATCGCGCCCAGGGTCAGGCCGGTGGGCAGTTCGCGCAGCGCCACCTTCCACCAATCGCGCAGGCGGATTTCGCGCAGCGCCAGCGAGCGGATCAGCAGCGAGGTGGCCTGCGAGCCGGAGTTGCCGCCCGAGCTCATGATCAGTGGAATGAACAAGGTCAGCACCACCGCCTTGGACAGCTCGTCCTCGAAGTGCTGCATGGCGCTGGCGGTGAGCATTTCGCCCAGAAACAGCACGCTCAACCAGCCGGCGCGTTTCTTGATCATCTGGCCGAAACCAATCTGCATGTACGGCTTGTCCAGCGCTTCCATGCCGCCGAACTTGTGCACGTCTTCGGTGGATTCGGCGATGAGCGCGTCGAGCACATCGTCCACGGTGACGATGCCGAGCACGTGGCCGCGCGCATCCACCACCGGGATCGCCAGCAGGTCGTGGCGACGGATCAGCCGCGCCACTTCTTCCTGGTCCAGTGCCGGGTCCACGGTGACCGGGGGATTGACCTGCGCCACGTCCAGGATCGGCGCCTCCGGCGCGCCGGTGATCAGGCGACGCATGGTCACCACCTGCTGCAGCACGCGGGTGTGCGGGTCGAGCAGATAAATCGCATACACCGTCTCGCGGCTGCGCTCCACCTCGCGGATGTGCTGCAGGGTGCGGCCGACCGTCCAGTCCGACGGCACGGCCACGAACTCGGTGGTCATCAGCGCGCCGGCGGTGTTGGGCGGGTAGCGCATCAGCGCCTGGATCGACAGCCGCGCCTCGGCACTGAGCAACCACAGCAGCGGCTGGCGCTGCTCGGCATCCAGGCCATGGAAGATATCGGTGGCGCGGTCGTCGGCCATCTGCCCAAGCAGCGAGGCGGCCTGCTCGGCCGGCAGCGACGCCACCAGCGTGCTGGCATCGCGCAGCTCCGGCTGTTCGAGCAATTTCACCGCACGCAGCAAAGGCAACGCGGCCAGCACCTGCGCCGCTTCGTCGCGGTCGAGGGTGTTGAGATATTCCACTGCATCGGCCGTGTTGAGCTCGGCCAGGGGTGCGGTCAGTGCATCGACGCCTTCGGCAAGGCGCAGGGTTGGATCGTACATGGTGGTTCGCCTGGTGACGACCGTCGTCGATGACAGCCGGCGAACCTGGGCCTCAGGCGCGCGCCAGCTGGGTCATCGACCCGGGTCTAGGGTGACTGTCGCTGGACATGGGTAAGGGCTCCAAAGGTGCGTACCGACCGGTGATCCGGGCGATGGCGCGGCGCAGTCTGCGCGCCTGAGTCGGCTTGGTCAATGCCCTGCGCGCAGGCCGCTTAGAGCGTGTTATGCACGTTGAGATGAGATGCGTTGGCCGCCGACCCTCCGGAAAGCGCCCTGTGCGCGCCGATACCGCGTTGCGCGCCTTGCCCAGGCGGCGGGGCCGCAGCGCACGGCTTGTCTCGACGCGCCACAGGACGCTTCGCACTCACCTCAAAGCACATGACACGCTCCAGGTGGGCTTCCAGAAGCCGGGCGGCGCAGGCATGCGCCAGCCAGGCGCTGGGTAACAGGCCGGCAGCGGCGCGATGTGGGGCGTGCCGGCGCACGGGGCATTGCGCAGCGTTGCGGCTAGGCTGAGGACGCTCGCGCGGCGATACCCCAGCGCCTGCCGGGCAGGCGTTCTGGCGGATGCTGTGGCGCCGCTGGCCGCCGCGACAGAGCCGCGCAACCGCCTGTCGCCGCGCCGTGCTGAGAGTCACACTTCATTGCTACAGTCCGCTTCCCGCAACGCCTGGCGCGTTGCTTTTCCGCCATGGCATCGGCCATCGCATCCACGCAGTGGGTTTTTCTTCCGGAGTTTGTGCATGCCCGCTTCCAGGTCGCTTCTGTTACGTCGCATCAGCCCGCTGTGTCTGTGCATCGCCGCCGGCTGGGGCGCGGTGGGCATGGCGCAAACCGCATTGCCTGAAAGCAAGCCGGTGGAGGCGCATGAGACCGCGCCGCACACCGGGCACGAATGGGGCTATACCGGCCCGGAAGGTGCCGAGCATTGGGCCGAGCTGGCCAAGGAAAATGCGCTGTGCGGCCATGGCCAGCAGAACAGCCCCATCGATCTGAAAGGCGCCATCGACGCCAACCTGGGCACGCTGCTGCTGAGCTACAGCGCCGTGCCGCTGGTAGTGCGCAACACCGGCCATTCCATCCAGCTGGATCTGCACGATGGCGGCAGCATGGCAACCGGCGGCAAGCAGTATCAAGCCTTGCAACTGCACTTCCATCACCCCAGCGAGCATCTGTTGAACGGCCGTCGTTTCCCGATGAAGCGCACCTGGTGCATCAGGGCCCGGACGGAACGCTGGGCGTGCTGGCGATCTTCTTCGAAACCGGCAAGGCCAACCCGGCCTTCCAGCGGGTGCTCGACGCCATGCCCAGGGACAAGGACCAGACCCGGCAGGTCGCCAACGCGACGGTGAGCGCCGAGGCGTTTCTTCCGCCGAGCAGTCAACGCAGCTTCTATCGCTACGAAGGCTCGCTGACCACGCCGCCGTGCAGCGAAACGGTGGACTGGGTGGTGCTCAGCCAGCCGGTGCAGGTCTCGGAAGCGCAGATCAACGCCTTCGAACGCGTGTACCCGTTCAATGCACGCCCACTGCAGCCGCTGGATCGGCGTTTTCTGCTTAAAAGCCACTGATTGCTCGCGCGGTGTGTCGACCGTGCGCGGCGTGTCACCCACCGCCTGCGCACTGACCGTGCGGGCGCAGGCGGTGCCGGACTGATCCGTGCACACAGCCGCAGATAGGTGCCTGGCCGCATCGCGCAGCCACGCATCGCCGCGGTGCAGATGGCACATGCATGCGCGCAGGCCAACGGACCTGCACGGCATAATGCGCGCCTCAATGGAGAGTACGCATGCATAGCGGTGGTCTGGAACTGGCCTTGGTGCTGATGCTGGCCGCCATCGTGGCAGTGCCGGTGTTCAAGCGCTTCGGCCTGGGTGCGGTGTTGGCCTACCTGGTCGCCGGGGTGGTGCTCGGGCCCGATGGCGTGGGTGTCGTGCAGGATGCCGAACGCATCAGCGGCGCGGCCGAGATCGGCGTGGTGATGCTGCTGTTCGTGATCGGGCTGGAACTGTCGCCGGCGCGCCTGAAGGTGATGCGCCATTCGGTGTTCGGCGCTGGCGCCACCCAGGTGCTGGTGACGGCGGTGATCCTGGGCGGCTTGTTGATGGCAGCCCAGCTGGGCTGGAAGAGCGCGTTGATCGTCGGCGTGGCGCTGGCGCTTTCATCCACCGCGGTGGGGCTGCAATTGCTGGCCGAACGCAAGGCGCTGAGCAGCGACTACGGGCGGCTGGCATTTGCCATTTTGCTGTTCCAGGATTTGATTGCGATCCCGTTGCTGGCGGCCATCCCGCTGCTCGGCGGCAGCAAGAACGCAACGCTCCAATGGCAGGACGTGGCCAAGGCGATGGCGGCCCTGGCGCTGGTGATCGTGTGCGGGCGCCTTGTGTTGCGTCATCTGTTCAACGTGGTGGCGCGCACGCGCATGCCGGAAGTATTCACCGCCAGCGCCTTGCTGGTGGTGCTGGGCACCGCCTGGATCATGCAGGAGGCCGGACTGAGCGCCAGCCTGGGCGCCTTCATCGCCGGCGTGTTGCTGGCCGATTCGGAGTTCCGCCATGAACTGGAATCGCAGATCGAACCGTTCGAAGGCTTGCTGCTGGGCCTGTTCTTCATCTCGGTGGGCATGGGGATCGATCTCCACCGCGTGGTGGCCGAGCCGTGGCTGATCGCCGCGGGCGTGGCGATGTTGCTGGTGGTGAAGTTCTCGCTGCTGGTCGGCATCGGCAGCGTGGCCAAGCTGCCGCTGCGCAGCAGCCTGATGCTGGGCAGCGTGCTGTGGCTGGGCGGCGAATTCGCCTTCGTGGTGTTCAACGAAGCCGACCGCGTGGGCCTGCTGGAACCGGCCAATCACGATCGGCTGGTCGCCATCGTCGGCGTGTCGATGGCGCTGACGCCGCTGTTGCTGCTCGGCATGCAACGCATCCTCAACGGACCGCTGCGTGCGCGCGCACCCAAGACCGATCGCCCGTTCGACACCATCGATGCGCAGACCCCCAAGGTGCTGGTCGCCGGCATGGGCCGCTTCGGCCAGGTGGTCGCGCGCCTGCTCACCGCACGGCATGTGCCGTTCGTGGCGCTGGAACACAACCCCGACACGGTGGAAGACCTGCGCCGCTTCGGCAGCCAGCTCTATTACGGCGATCCCACCCGCCCCGAGCTGCTGCGCGCTGCCGGTGCCGAGCGCATCAAGGTGTTCGTGATCGCGGTGGACGACCCGGAAACCAACATCAAGACGGTGCGACTGATCCGTCGCCTGTACCCGCAAGCCACCGTGCTGGCGCGTGCACGCAACCGCCAACACGCCTGGAAATTGATGGACCTGGGCGCAGAACCGTTCCGCGAGGTATTCGCCTCCAGCCTGGAACTGAGCGAGCGCGTACTCACCTCGCTGGGCCTGGGCGAAGCCCTCGCACACGATCACGTCAAACGCTTCCGCCAGCACGACGAAGACCTGCTGCGCCGCCAGCACCTGGTCTACGACGACGAAGCCAAGGTCATCCAGACCTCGCGCGATGCACGTGCTGATCTGATGAACCTGTTCGAAGCCGACGTCAGGGCGGATGTGGATGCTGAGCCGGCGCCGGTAACGCCCGATCGCTGAGCCTTGCGCAGGAGCGCGCTTGCGCGCGATGAGGCCTTACCGGTAACCCCGCATCGCGCGCAAGCGCGCTCCTACAGGGATTTTCTGCACACACAGCCGCCGCACGATCGCAGCGGCTGCATGTTGATCGCATCACTCAGCGGCGCGGTATGCGCACTGCGGTCTTGCTGGCCGACTTCTTCGCTGCGCTCTTGCCAGCCGCAGCGTTGCTCACGGCCTTTACAGCTGCTTTTGCGACCTTCTTCGTCGCGCGCTTGGTGACGGATGTCTTTGCCACCTTGCCAGGCGAACCGGCTGCGCCCTGAGTGGATTTTGCAGAAGGTGCGGCGGCACGTTTGGGTGTCGCCTTACCCGCTTTCTTCGCGGTCTTTTTGGTGGTTTTCTTAATCGGCGTGGCAGCGCCAGCACGCGCCTCCGGCGGCCGCCGCGGTGGGGGTTTGCGCCCGGGGGTGAGGGCGCGCCAGGCGTGTCCGCCATTCATTGCCAGCAGTGCATCGGCGGCCGAGGGACCGGCGCTGCCTGCCGCGTAATTGGGGAAGTCGCTTGGGGGTTGTTTCCATGCATCCAGGATCGGTTGCACGATGCGCCATGCGCCTTCCACCATGGCCGCATCCTGGAACAGGCCGGCCTCGCCGTTCATGCAGTCCTGCAGCAGGCGCTCGTAGCCCACCGTGTATTCCTTGGGGAACCAGTCGCGGTAACGGAAGTCCATGCGCACCGGTGCCAGTGCCACCTGCGCGCCCGGGCGCTTGACGTCGAACTGCAGCGAGATGCCCTCATCCGGCTGGATATGCAGCACCAGCCAGTCGGGGCCGTAGCCGCCCACCTCGGTGCTGCGGAACGGCGCCAGCGGTGCCGGCTTGAAGCGAATGGCGATCTCGGTCGTGCGTTCGCGCAGGCGCTTACCGGTGCGCAGGTAGAACGGCACGCCGGCCCAGCGCCAGGTGTCCACCTGCAACTTCATCGCCACATAGGTTTCGGTGTCCGAATCGTCGGGCACGGTGTCTTCTTCGCGGTAGCCCGGCACCGCATTGCGATTGACCGCACCGGAGGCGTATTGCCCGCGCACCACGTCTTCGGGTTTGATCGGGCGCACCGCTTCGATCACTTCGGCGCGACGGCGATGCATCGCCTCGGTGGTGAAGGCCGCTGGCGGCTCCATCGCAATCATCGCCAGCAGCTGGAACAGATGGTTCGGCACCATGTCGCGCAGGCAGCCGGTGGGGTCGTAGAACCGTCCGCGCCCTTCCACGCCGATGGTTTCGGCCGCGGTGATCTGCACATGGTCGATGCGGTCGCGGTTCCACACCGGCTCGAACAAGCCATTGGCGAAGCGGAAGGCGAGAATGTTCTGCACGGTTTCCTTGCCCAGGAAATGATCGATGCGGAACACCTGATCCTCGTGAAGCACCTTGGCGACCGTGGCATTGAGGTGCTGGGCACTGGGCAGATCGTGGCCGAAGGGTTTTTCCACGATCACCCGGCGCCAGCCTTCGCCTTCGCGCTGCTTGACCAGGCCAGCCTCGCCCAGGTTGAGCAATACCGGCTCGAAGAAGCGCGCGGCGGTGGCCAGATAGAACAGGACATTGCCCTGCGTGCCGTAGCGCTTGTGCAGCTTGTCCAGCACGCCGCCCAGTGATCGATAGGCTCCCTGATCGGTGAAGTCGCCGCGCAGGTAATGCATGCGTTCGCGCAGCCAGTCCCAGGTGGCGGTGTCGAATTCGTCGGTCTGGAATTCGGCATCGCGACTGCTGAGCAGCTGCGTCATCGACTGCCCCATGTTGGTCCGCCACGCGCGCTCGCTGATGTCGCCATGGTCCATGCCGACAATGGCGAAATCATCGCCCAGCGCACCGGAACGGCGCAGGTTGTACAGCGCCGGCATGACCAGGCGCTTGGTCAGATCGCCGCGTGCGCCGAACACCACGATGATGCACGGCGGTGTGGTTGCTTGCTCACTCATGGATGCGTTTCCTTTTCGCCCATGCGTCCATGCAGGCGCAGTGCCGCATTGACCAGGGCCACGTGGGAATACCCTTGCGGGAAGTTGCCGAGCATGCGTTTGCTGCGCGGGTCGTATTCTTCGGCGAGCAGACCCACGTCGTTGCACAGTTCGAGCAGACGTTCGAGCAGCGCACGCGCCTGGTCGGTGCGGCCGATCAAGGCATAGTTTTCCACCAGCCAGAAACTGCAGGCCAGGAAGGTGCCCTCGCCGGCCGGCAAACCGTCGGCGCTGTCGTCGGCGCGATAGCGCTCGACCAACCCGTCGATGGTCAGATCGCGTGCTATCGCATCGGCAGTGGCGGCGATGCGCGGATCGTCCGGCGGCAGAAACCCCACGATGGGAATCAGCAGCAGCGAGGCATCCAGCCGATCCGAGCCGTAGCTCTGTACGAAATGGCCGTCCGGGTGCACGCCTTTTTCCAGCACTTGCGCGCGGATTTCTTCGGCGAGCCGGCCCCAGTGCGCGCGTTTCCCAGCATCTGCATTGGTGATGCCGTCGCGCGCGCCGCAGTCGAAGGCCAGCCACGCCATCACCTTGGAATGCACGAAGTGGCGGCGCTGGTCGCGGATTTCCCAGATGCCCTCGTCAGGTTCGCGCCAGAGGGTTTCCAACGTTTCCAGAATCTTTTCCAGCAGCGATGCAGACGAACCGTCGTCGTCCGACGGCAGGCCCACGCCCTTTTCGCGGGCGTAATGAAACGCACCGATCAACTCGCCATACACATCGAGCTGGAACTGATCCACCGCGCCGTTGCCAATGCGCACCGGGCCGGAATGTTCATAGCCAGGCAACCAGTGCGCTTCCCACTCCTGCAAGCGGCGTTCGCCGGCAATGCCGTACAGCGCCTGCAATTGATCCGGCGAACCGGCAATGGTGCGTTGGACCCAATCGCGAAAGGCTGCCGCTTCGTCGCGGCACCCGGCCTGCAACAACGCGATCAGCGTGAACACCGAATCGCGCAGCCAGCAGTAGCGATAGTCCCAGTTGCGGGTGCCGCCCAGATGCTCCGGCAACGAGGCGGTGGGCGCGGCGACAATGCCGCCGGTGGGCAGATAACTCAGCCCCTTCAGTACCACCAACGAGCGGCGCACCTGCTCGGTCCATGGCCCGACATCGGTACAGCGGCGCGCCCAGCCGTGCCAGAACGCGGTGGTGCGTTGCAGTGCCTGTTCGGCGTCGATCAAAGGCGGCGTGGCTTGATGGGATGCGCCGTGGCTGAGCAGGAACCAGGTGCTCTGACCTTCGCGCAGGGTGAAGTCGGTTTCGGTGCCCATGTCCTGGCCGCGCAGCGTCTGCGGCGAACGCAATGCCAGTTGATCGGGGCCGGCGATGGCGCGGATACCATCGACGATGCGCGTCACCCATGGCACCGTGCGGCCGTAGTTGAAGCGGAAGGTCAGGCGCATGTGCATCGGCACGCTGCCCTGCACGCAGCGCACGATACGCACCAGATGCTGATGGACTTCGCCGTTTTCGCTGGCGACCATGAAGTCGATCAGCTCCACCGTGCCGGTGTCGGTGATCATGCGCGTGCACAGCACCAGACTATCGTCCTGGTAGGCGCGCTCGGTGCGGAAGTCGGCGGCCGGCGACAACGTCCATTGCCCGTGTTGTTGATCGCCCAGCAACGATGCGAACACCGCATCGGAATCGAAGCGTGGCAGGCACAGCCAGTCGATGGTGCCGCGGTGGTCGACCAGGGCCGCGCTGTGGCAGTTGCCCAGCATGGCGTGATCCTCGATACGCACGCTCATTGGTGGGCGCCTCCTTCCGGCGAAAGAGCGCGCAGTCTTGCATGGGCCGTGTCGGGATCAGGTTACGAATGCGCGGGCAAACGCAGCAGCGGTGGCACCGTGTGTTCCAGGCGACGTATCAGTGCCGGATCCATGTACGCATAGTCGTCGGGAATGTGCAGACAGATCATCCGGCAATGGCGCAGGTGCGCGGCGAAGCGTTGACGCAGCAATTGCAGATGGCGGCGTTCCATCGCCAGCACCACCTGCGCTTCCTGCAACAACTCCGGGGTGACCTGCACGTCGGCATCTGCGGCCAGCCCGGCCGATTGCGCCTGCACGCCGGGCCAGTCGGCGAACACGCGCTCGGCGGTAGGGCTGCGCAGGCGGTTGCGGCTGCACACGAAGAGCACCCGCAGCGGTTGCCCGCCGCGCTGGCTCAGCGGCCTTCGCGCAGGAAGCGCGCCATCGACGAAACGCCCGGCAGCGCCGGTTCGAACTGGCCGGCTACATCGATGAAGCCACGCATGATGGCGATCTCGCGCGGGGTGCGGTTGAGCGCATCGCGACGGTCGGCATCGGCGCCGGCCCGCAACAGGCGCTGCACCAGCAGCGGCAGGCCGTGCAGTGCAGCCAGATGCAGCGGGCCGAAGCCGCGCTGGTCGGCCACATCCAGCGAGACATCTTCGTCGAGCAGGCGTTCGACCCCGGCCAGCACCACCTGCTCGTCGCAGGCGGTGCCCGGTTCGGCACGCGCGCCCAGCAACAGCAGCAGCGGGCTGACCCGGCCACCGGCCAGGTCGTCCGGGTCGGCGCCGGCCAGCAGCAAGGTATCCAGCAGAGCCAGCAGCCGGTTCTTGTCGCGCGCGGTAAAGCCGTACAACGCCGCGCAATGCAGCGGCGCCAGCCCCTGATTGTCGGTGGCGTGCACGTCGGCCGCGGCAGTGAGCAGGCGCGCCACGATGTCCGGCAGGCCCAGCGCGCAGGCCAGCATCAGCACGGTGACCCCGCCCGGCAGGCGGTGCTCGATCTGCGCACCGGCGTGCAGCAAGGCGGCCACGATCTCGGTCTGGCGCATGCTCACCGCCGCCGACAACGGCGTGGCGCCGCTATTGGCCGCGCGCTGCGGATCGGCGCCGCGGCCGAGCAGGTGCGCGACCACGCCAAGATGGCCACCACCGGCCGCACGCAGCAGCGCGGTGCAGCCTTGGGCGTCGACGGCGTCGACGGTGAGGCCGAGATCGATCAGGCGACGCACCGCATCGGTATCGCCGGTCATCGCGGCGGCCGGCACATCCGCTTCGCGCAGTGTGCGGCGCGGCAGCGACCAGATGCGCCAGTCCAGCCAGTCGGCCAGATCGCGGCGGCCGATCGACAGCGCCACGCCCAGCGGGGTCTGCCCGTCGGCAGCGCGCGCTTCCGGCGAAGCGCCCTGCTTGACCAGCAGTTTCAGCGAGGCATCGCGGCCCAGCGCGGTGGCCAGATGCAGCGCCGTCATGCCGTGGCTGTCGCGCGCTTCGCGGTCCACGCCATGTTCCAGCAACCACTGCTGCAGGCGCAGCCAGCCCAGCCGCACCGCCAGCGACAACGGCGGATCGCCTGCGGCCGACGGCGCGAAGGGGTCGGCGCCGCGTTCGAGCAGTTCCAGCGCGAACTGTTCCAGCCCACGCGATGCCGCATCGTGCTGCACGCAGGCACTCAGCAACCGGGTCAGGCCACCGGCGCCAGCCGGCGAGACGCCATGCCGCAACAATGCCTGCAGCGCCGGTACCGCCTCCACGCCGCGCGAGAGCAGCGCAAACATCGGCACATCGCCGCAGGCGTCGCGCACTTCGGCGTCGGCGCCGTGGCGCAGCAGCCAGTCGACCGCCTCGGCGTTCAAGGCCAGGTGCGCGTCGTGCAGCAGGCCGCCCAGTTCTTCCGGTGCGCATAGCCGCGCCAGCGCGACCAGGCCGTCGCGCTGCCCGAGCTGCAGGCCTTCGCGCAGCAGCACCAGCGGCGGGCGATCGGGCAGTACGGCAACGCCAGGCGTGTCGCCCTGCGCGTCGCTGACCGCGGCCGGCAACGGGTAAGCGGGATCGAGCAGTTGCACGATCGCCCAACGTCCGGCCTCGGCGGCCACATCCACCGCGCGACGGCCATGCGCATCCACGCTGTCGGCAGGCACCTGCAGGTCCAGCAGGCGGCGGATCAGCGCCGGCGAGACGTTGTCGGCGGCGCAGGCCAGCATCAATGCGTTGCGGCCGTCGCCATCGATGGCCAGCACATCGGCCTTGCGCGCGACCAGGCGTTCGAGCACGGCGCTACGTGCCTGGCGCGCGGCATCCAGCCACGGCGTGCGGCCCAGCAGATCGCGTGCTTCCAGATTCGCCCCGGCCGACAACAGCGCCTCGACGATGTCGCCGTGGCCGGCCAGCGCGGCTTCGTGCAGCGCACTGCGACGCTGGCGGTCGCGCGCATCCACACGCGCCTTGTGCTTGAGCAGCAACTGCACGCCGGCCGGGTCGTCTTCTTCGGTACCGGCTGCCGCCAGCAGCACCGGGGCGCCGCCCTCCGGCTCCGACTGCGCGCCGCGCTCCAGCAGGAATTTGGCCAGCCGCCAGTTGCCGACCTGGCAGGCCATCGCCAACGGCGAATGGCCTTCGTTGTTGAGCGCGTCGAGCTCGGCGGCGGCATCGCGCAACAGCGCGGCCACGCCCGGGTCGGAACTGCGCACGGCGTGATGCAAGGGGGTGTTGCCGTCGTTGTCGCTGGCGCGCGGGTCGGCGCCGTTGGCCAGCAAGGTCATCACCGCATCCGGGCGGCCGTGCCAGCTGTCGCGGGTGGCGGCCAGCAAGGGGGTCATGCCGCGATGCGGTTGATTGACGTCGACGCGGCGCACGATCAACTCACGCAGCAGGCGCAGATCCGGCAGTACGGCCGCCAGCGCCGGCAGGCTGCGTTGATCGCGCCATTCCGGCAGCGGCAGCGCCTGCGGGTCGGCACCGGCCTCGAGCAATTGCAGCGCGCGATCCACCCGGCCACCGCGCGCGGCCTCGAACAGTTCGGGCACCAGCTGGTGCTGGGCCACCGGTTCCAGCGGGCGCGGTTCGGCGGCGGCTTCGGAGAAGAAATCGGCGGCCTGGCGCGTGTGCGGCACATCGCTGCGCATGGGCGCGGCGGTGCGTTGCAGCAGCAGATGGGCCACCGGCAACAGCACACCGGCAGCCACCGCCAGACCCCAGCGCAGGCCGCCGGACAACCAGCCCGGCCAGGCCAGCACCACGGCCAGCGTGCACATCGCCAGCACCAGTGCGGCCGCCAGCAGGCCGCGCCAGGCATGCAATTCCTGCGCGGCCAGCGCCTGCCAGCGTGGCGCCAGCGCGCCACCGTCGCGTTCCACCTCGCCCCACAACGGCCAGGTCCGCCACAGCCCCAGCAAGGCCGCGCTGACTGCGACGCTCAGCGCCAGCGCGGCCGCCAGGCTGCCGCTGTCGCGCAGGGCGGTCAGCGGCCAGCTGATCAGCGCCGCCAGTGCCAGCAGGCCCACGCCCCAGATGGCCAGCAACGGCGGCAGCGCCTGCGCGATCGCACGCGGCTGGCCCGGCACTGCGCGCGTCCCACGTGCCCACGACACCGCCAGCGCGAACGCCGGCTGCGCCAGCCACAGGCTCAGTGCAGCGACCACGCCGCCAAGGCCGCCGAGCAGGCAGAGCGCCACGCCAGCCGCACCGGCCAGCGCTGCGGCGCGCATCCGTGCGCCACGCACAGGCTCAGTCATGGTCGCACTCGCCGGCGAGCACGATGGTCTTGGGCAATTGCAGATAGAAGCCGTGCTTGCCCAGCGCCTCGCGCACCGTGGCCGCATCGGCCTGCGCCAACCGGCGCTCGGGCGTCAACGCCACATCCAGCACGAACGTAAACGGCGCCAGCTGCGCCTGCACGGCGGCAGGAAGACCGGAGAAATCGTCACGTGCGGCGAGATAGACGAAGGTGTCCTGCTTGCGTTGGCTTTTATAGACGTAGGCGTGCATGCGCGCGTGGTCGCGCTCTGAAGAGAGATGTGTCGCGTCGATTGTGTCGCAATTGCGGCGACGGCGAAAGCGCGGCCTGTGCGAAAAATCCCAGCCGCGTCAGACACATGACGGTGACGTTCAGTTGCGCCGTCCACGGGACCCACGCGCGCCATCGATATACTGACCGCACTTTTTGCCAGCCAGACCATCGTGAGCCAAGCGCAGCATTCGTCCCAGATGGCCCCGGTTGCCGTCACCGCGTTCACTTCCACCACCGCGCTCGGTGCCGGGCTTGCCGCCCAGGCCGCCGCGTTGACCGCCCGACGCAGCGGCCTGCGTCGCAACGATTTCGGCGCGCAACCGCTGCTGCCATGCTGGGTTGGCCGCGTCGATGGCGTTGAAGACGTTGTACTGCCCGATTCCCTGCAAGCGTGGGATTGCCGCAACAACCGCCTGGCCTGGCTGGCCCTGCAGCAGGACGGGATGGCGCAGGCCGTGCAGGCCGCTGCGCAGCGCTACGGCGCCGAGCGCGTGGCGGTGATCATCGGCACCTCCACCTCCAGCATCGGCGCCAGCGAAGAAGCCTATACGCGGCTGGTCGACGACGCCGACGGCGCGCGCTTCCCCGAGGATCTGAATCGCCCGATCGTGCACACCCCGCATTCGCTGGGCGACTTCGTGCAGCACGCCACCGGCCTGCGTGGCCCGTGCGCCACCGTGGCCACGGCCTGTTCGTCCAGCGCCAAGGTGTTCGCCCAGGCGGCGCGGCTGATGGAGGCCGGCGTGATCGACGCGGCGCTGGTCGGCGGTGTGGACACCTTGTGCGGCAGCGTGCTGTTCGGCTTCAACTCGCTGCAGGTGGTGGCGCCGGAGATGTGCCAGCCGTTCGATGCACGCCGGGTCGGCCTGAGCCTGGGCGAGGCCGGCGGCTTTGCGCTGCTCGAACGCCCGGCCGCCGCACCGGATGCCACGCTCTGGCTGTACGGCTACGGCGAATCCAGCGATGCGCACCATATGTCGGCGCCGCATCCGCAAGGGCTGGGCGCGCAGCTGGCGATGCGCGGTGCGCTCGACCGCGCCGGTCTGGAGCCAGCCGCGGTGGGCTATCTGAATCTGCACGGTACCGCCACGCCGGCCAACGACAGCGTGGAAGCCGCCGCAGTGGCAGCGATCTTCCCCGGCACCTTGCACGCCAGTTCGACCAAGGCCTGGACCGGCCACACCCTGGGCGCGGCGGGCATCGTCGAATCGGTGATCGCACTGCTCGCGCTGCGCGACGACGTGCTGCCCGGCACGCTCAACAGCGACATCCCCGACCCGGCCTGTGGCCCGCAGATCCGCTTCGACAACGCCCATGCCCGCATCGACTACGCCATGAACAACTCTTTCGGTTTTGGCGGCAACAACTGTTCGCTGCTGTTCGGGCGGGCCCGCTGATGCTGGCCGCGACCATCGAAGGGATCGGCTTCTGGACCCAGGGTCTGCCCAACTGGGAAGCTGCCAGCGCCTTCGCACGCGGCGGCGCGCTGCAGGAAACCCCCGCCCGCCCGGCGCCGCAGCTGCTGGCCGCCAACGAGCGCCGGCGGGCACCGGACACGGTCGCCGTGTCGCTGGAAGCTGCGCTGGCCGCCTGTGGCGCCGCCGGCCGCGATCCGGCCAGCCTGCCGTCGATCTTTACTTCTACTTACGGCGATCTGGCCATCTCCGACTATATGTGCACCACGCTGGCCAGCGACCCGTTGGCGATTTCGCCAACGAAGTTCCACAACTCGGTACACAACGCCGCAGCCGGCTACTGGACCATCGGCGCCGGCGCGATGACCCCGGCCACGGCGATGAGCGCCAGCCTGGGCAGCTTCGCGCAGGGCCTGCTGGAAGCGCTGGTGCAGCGCGCTGCCGGCGCGCAGGCCGTGCTGCTGGCCAGCTACGACGCCCGTTCGGTCGGGCCGCTCGGGCGTGTCGCCCCCAGCCAGGGGCTGCTTGGTAGCGCATTGGTGCTGGGCACGCCCGGCCAGGCCGGCAAGCCGCAGCTGCACGCACATCTGGACGACGGCGCCCCCTCGCCCGGCGATGGCGCGCTGTCGCGCCACATCGCCGGCAATGCAATGGCGCCGATGCTGCCGCTGCTGGACCTGTTGGCCGGCAATGGCGGCAGCGTGGCGCTGTATGCCGCACCGGGCCGGGTGCTGCGCGTGGAGATCCGGCCATGAGCCGGCAACCGCTGAGCCGCGAGGACACCGCCATCCTGGTGCCGGCCTTGAACGAGGCGCTGCGCATCCGCGAAGTGGTCACCGACGCGCTGACCTATTGCTCTCGGGTCATCGTGGTCGACGACGGCTCCGACGACGGCACTGCCGAGTGCATCGCCGGCATGCCGGTCACGCTGATCCGTCACCCGCAGCGCATGGGCAAAGGTGCTGCCCTGCGCAGCGGTTTCGCCGAAGCACAGCGTCTTGGCATGCGCGCGGTGATGACCATGGACGGCGACGGCCAGCACAAGGCGGCCGATTTCCCGCGCCTGCTGGCCGCCGCCAACCGCCACCCGGGCTGCGTGATCATCGGTGCGCGCATGCGCAAGCGCGCCACCCAGCCCACCATCCGCCGCATCGGCAACGACTTCGGCGACTGGGGCATTGCCTGGGGGTGCGGCTTCCGCTTGATCGACAGCCAAAGCGGCCAACGGTTGTATCCGGCCTCGGTGTTCACCCTGCCCAACGTGCCGGGCGAAGGCTTCGTATTCGAAGCGCAGCTGCTGATTTCGGCCGCACGCCAGGCCGGCGCGCGCGTAGTCGCCGTGCCGATCGAAACCCGCTACGCCGGTACCTCGCCGGGCACCTTCCGCAAGAGCCATTTCCGGCTGGTGCGCGACCTGTGGAATATCACCTCGCACGTGGTCAAACAGGTGTGGGCATACGGCCATGTGTGGCGCGAATATCGCCGCGTGCGCGCCAACCCGGTGATCGTTGACGATCCCGATGGCGAATTTGCTACTGTCCCTGCGGTCACCAAGAGCAATCACTCCTCATGAATGCACCGCGCGCCGATGTCGTGATCACCGGGGGTGGCCTGGCCGGCCTGAGCCTGGCCTTGCAACTGAAGCAGCGCGATCCGGCGCTTGCCATCACCGTGCTGGAACGGCGCGCGCATCCGGTCCGCGAGGCCGCGTTCAAGGTCGGCGAATCCACGGTGGAAATCGGCGCGCATTATTTTGCCGACGTACTGGGCCTGCGCGAGCATCTGGAGTCCGAGCAGATCCGCAAGTTCGGGTTCCGCTTCTTCTTCTCCGACCAACGCCACGACATCGACCGCTGCACCGAACTGGGCGTGAGCAAGATCCTGCCCACGCCGTCCTGGCAGATCGACCGCGGCCGCTTCGAAAATTTCCTGGGCGAACGTGCGCGTGCACAGGGCATCGCCTTCATCGACAGCTGCAGCGTCAAGGGCGTGGACCTGTCCGAAGACGACACCGACCACGCCGTGCGCTTCGAACGCGATGGCACGCCGGGCACGCTGGGTGCGCGCTGGGTGGTGGATGCCAGCGGACGCGCCGGCCTGCTCAAGCGCAAGCTCGGCCTGGCGCAGGACAACGACCACAACGCCAATGCCGTGTGGTGGCGTGTGGAAGGCCTGATCGACCCCAACGGCTGGTCGCAGGACAGCAGCTGGCTGCAGCGCTGCACGCCACCAGACCGCTGGCGCTCGACCAATCACATGTGCGGGCCGGGCTACTGGTTCTGGCTGATCCCGTTGTCGTCGGGTGCGCATTCGCTGGGCATCGTCTGCGATGCAGACCTGCATCCGCTGGAGGGCATGAACACCCACGAGAAGGCGATGACCTGGCTGCGCACGCATCAGCCGCAGGTCGCTGCCACGCTCGACCAGGCCGATTACCGGCTGCAGGACTTTCTGTTCCTGCGCAACTTCTCTTATGGCTGCAAGCAGGTGTTCTCGCCGCAGCGCTGGGCACTGACCGGCGAAGCGGGCGTGTTCCTGGATCCGTTCTATTCGCCCGGCAGCGACTTCATCGCCATCTCCAACACCTACATCTGCGAATTGATCGGCCGCGACCGCGCCGGCAAATCGCTTAGCCCGTATGTGGAGCTGTACGAGCAGCTGTATTTCTCGTTCTACGAAAACACCCTGACGCTGTATCAGGATCAGTACGCGCTGTTCGGCGACGAGCAGGTGATGCCGGTCAAGGTGATCTGGGATTACACCTATTACTGGTCGTTGCTGGCGCCGCTGTTCTGCAGCGGGCGCATCGCCCATCTCAGTCTGCTCTCGCGCATGAAGAACGACTTCCTGCACGCGCGCGACATGAACCTGGCAATGCAGCAGGTGCTGCACGATTGGGGCGTGCGCAATACCGCCCAGGGCATCGCCACCGGCAATGGCCGGCTGCTGGACCAATACCTGATCGGCTGGTTCAACGACCTCAACGGCGCATTGAACGACACGCTAGACGATGATGCATTTGTCGCACGTGTCCACGGCAATGTCGCGCAGATGGCGGTACTGGCGCGCGAGATCCTGCAACAGGCACGCCAGCGCTACCCGGACCTGCCCGACCACGGCCTGGAGTCATTGACCGCCTGCGCCAACGGCGAGGCGATTCTTACTGCGGCCTGGTACGCCGACGCGGCGTGAGCTTTAGAGCAGCTACACGGCAAGTTGGCATGACCTGCACTTCTTGACCCTCGCGTGATGCGCCACCGTGATCTGGTCATGATGATCTGGTCATGAAAATAAAAGAGACCGGAGCTGAGCCAGCAGTTGCTCGTGAGCATGCGCACCGGCCATCCAGATTGGCCCTTGCCGCCTCACCGCCGCGGGACCTTACGCGGCATGGATGCCGCGTAAGCGCTTACCAGGACATGCTTGCAGCGTGTCCTGCGACGGTGGGCCGGCAAGGGCCCTGCAGCGAACGTCGCAGACCAGCCGCTCTCAGCCCATGCCACCATTGACGCCAATCACCTGGCCATTGATGTAGCCGGCCACGTCCGAGCACAGAAAGGCGACCAGCGCGGCCACTTCATCGGGCTTGCCGACGCGGCCGGCCGGTACCAATTGCTTGATCGCCTCCGGCGCGAAACTGTCGCCGACCATCTCGCTTTCGATCACGCCGGGCGCGACCACATTCACTGCAATGCCGCGGCTGGCCATTTCGCGCGAGAGCGACTTGCTGGCACCGTGCAACGCGGCCTTGGCGGCGGCGTAGTTGGTCTGCCCGCGATTACCCAACACGGCCGCCACCGACGACACGCTGACGATGCGGCCCCAACGCGTGCGCGCCATCGGCAGCAGCAACGGCTGGGTGACATTGAAAAAACCGTGCAATGACACGTCGATGACGCGGTGCCACTGCTCGGCATTCATGCCTGCCATCGGCGCGTCGTCATGGATGCCCGCGTTGTTGACCACGATCTGGATCGGGCCAGCTTCCAGCAAGCTCTCCAGCGCCGCCGAACTTGCCTGCGCGTCGGCCACATCGAAGGCCACTGCCTGTGCGCTCCCGCCATCGGCCACGATCGCGGCAACCACCTCGTCCGCACGCGCCAGGTTGCGGTTGGCGTGCACGATCACATGCCGGCCCTGCGCAGCCAGGTGGCGGCAGATCGCACCGCCAAGATCGCCGCTGCCGCCGGTAACGATGGCGCGTCGTGCAACTGAGTTCATAAGGCAAGGACCGCATGCGCAGGGTGGGAGCGTTATCGTAGACCAACCCGCCTGCGCGCAGACAGACACGCGCATCGAAGCACGCGGCGGTGGCGCATTTTCTCGACCAGGCCGCACATCGGACAGTGGGCGCTTGAGCGCCATCGCGTCGGATTGCTAGCGTTTCGACATGCGCGATCGTGCGCGGCGACAAGGAGCGGCACCACATGAGCGCAGTGACCCTGATCGAACTGGGCAAGCAGGGCGAGGATGCGATGAACGCGTGGCTGCAGTTACATGGCTTCAGTTATGTGGCCATCTGCCAGGCGCCGGAGACCTTCGCGCCGTTGTTCGGCACAGCGGTCAAACGGCCGGATTTCCTGCTGCTGGAGTCGATCGGCTTGATCGCCATCGACGTCAAGAACCGCAACAGGTACAAGAACACCTGCTACAGCCTGCCCTATGAGGATGAACTCAGACGCGCGGTGGCGTTCGAGCGGCTGTTCCGCATTCCGGTCTGGTACGCCTATTTCAATCGCGAAGACGCTGGCCAGTCCTTCCATTGGATCAGCGCCTTGAAGGCACTCGAAGTCGGCGAGATCAAGACGCCGCACGATGGCAGTGCGGAATTCCTGTCGATCGGTCTGGAGCATTTCGAGCATCTGCACAGCGGCGGCGACATCGCGCGGCTGTATGCGCATCGCCTGCCCGGCGTCGGCAATCTGAGCGCGCTGATCGCGGCGAAGACACCCGTCAATCCCTGAGCGCAGGCCTCAGGCGGCGCCCAGCATCACGGTGGCGCGTCCTTCGGCAAGCAATTGCTCGCCATGGGTCAGGCGAAAACTGTATTGCTGGCTGTCCTCGCCCTGCATCAACACCTGCGCCTGGCAGTCGATCGCATCCGGCAAGGTGTCCAGATACATCACGTGCACCTCCACGCTACGCAGCGCTACCAGCATGCCCGGGCGTACCGGCTTGCCGGATTCGCGGCCCAGCAACCCGCCATGCACGGCCATGGCCTGCGCGCCGTATTCGCACAGATGCAGCGCGCGCAAACGCGCGTTGCTACGCAACGGATGCGCATCGCTGCGATGCGCGTGACTGCGCAGCACAATGCGCTGCGCATCCCACTCGATCACTTCTTCCCACAGGCACATGCTGCCCTGGTGCGGAATCAGCGCAGCGATTGCGTCACGTCCCTGCATGCGGTTCTCCGTTCGCGGTGCGCTCCAGCGCCGGTTCGCGCGACACCAGCAAGGCCAGAATGAAATTGAACAACACGCCCAGCGCCACTGTGCTGCCGATGGCACGCAAGACCGGGATGCTGGACGCGGCCAACAGCGCAAACACCAGCAACGTCATCAGGCTGCAGACGATCAACGCATGCAGCGTACGCAGTTGGTCGGCGTGATCGTCGCCGGCATGATCGAAGAACAGCGCGTAATCCAGGCCCAGACCAGCGGCCAGGATCAGCGCGATCAGATGGAACAGATTGAGCTCCACCCCGGCGCCGCGCAGGATCGCCAGGATCAGCACCGTCGTCAGCGCCATCGGCAGCAATACGCGCACGATGCGGCGCGGGCTGCGCAGTGCGATCGCCACGGTCACTGCCAGCAACAAGGCAGCCAGGACCAGCGCACCGAGCACGCGTCCGCGGTAGGCGGCCACCAGCGATTCGGAGGCGTCCTTCAGATCCAGCAATTGCGCGCCGCTGCCTTGCACGGCGGCCGCCAACACCGCCGGATCGCGCAGGCCGGTCAACGACACCAGCGCGGTGCTGCGATCGCCACGGCCAAGCAGCAAGCCACCGACCGACGTGGCCAGCGGTGAGCCGCTCAAATCCTTCGGTCGCAGCGGTGCGGCGCGCTTGGCGGCGTCCAGATCCTGCAGGAACGGCGCAAACGCATCGCTGCGGAATGGCGTCGTGGCCACAGCACGCTCGGTCAGCGCGCGCGCCTGCGCAGCATCGGGCAATGCGGCCTGTCGCGCACGCTGGGTCCTGGCACTGGGCAGATAGCGTGCCGCCATGTCGTAACCGAGCAACGCACCATCGCGCACCAGCGCATCCAGACGCGGGCGCAATTGCTCGCTGGCCTGCAACGCCGCCTCATCGCTGGCTGCCGGCAGCGCCAGCACGTAACGCACGTCCGGCGCGCCCAGTTCCTGACGCAGATGGGTGTCCTGCGCCAATGCCTTGGGCGGCACGGGGGTTAGCTTCGACAGATCGTTTTGCCAGAACTGCCCCGGCGCGAACACGATCACCGCAATGCCGATCACGGCCATCACCGCCAGGCTGATGCGTGGCCGCGGCAGGCGCGCAATGCCACGCCACAGCACCGCCAGCAGGCGCGAGTCCGCGTAATCGCGCGGGGCCGGATCGATCAGGGCCGGCAACAGCCAGCGCGTGGTGACCGCGGCGGTCGCAAGGCCGGCGATGGTGAACACCGCCAGCTGCCGCAGGCCGTCCACGCCGGAGAACAGGAAGGTCACGTAGGCAATGCAGGTGGAGACCACCCCGGTGGCCAACGTCGGCCACAGATGCCGTGCGTTCTCGCGCGGATCCAGACCGGGACGCTGATGACTGAACAGGTGGATCGGGTAATCCTGCACCACACCGATCAGCGTGAAGCCAAATGCCACGGTGATGCCGTGCACGCCGTCGAACAGCAGCGCCACCGCGCCCAGGCCGGCCAGACCGGCGCTGGCCAGCGGCAACACGCCAAGCACCGGAATCTTCCAGCTACGGTAGGCCACCAGCAGCAGCAACACCAGGCCCACCGTATCGAGCGTGCCGATCCACTGCGCCTCGCCCTGCGTGCGCGCGGTGATTTCCACAGCGAATGCGCCCGGTCCGGTCAGCGTCAGCTGGGTGGCGGTGCCCTTGCTGACCTTCGCGAAGGCCGCTTGCACGGCGTCGTAGGCCAACTGCTGGCCGGTGGGGTCGAAGCCTGCCGCGCGGGTCTGCACGATCAACAGCGCCGAGGTGCCGGCGCGATCGAACCACACGTCATTGCGCGTGCGCGGCATCACTGCCGGCTGCAGGGTGTCGGCCAGATGCAGGAGTTCCATCGTGGGGTCGCGCGGCAGCAACGGCTCCACCATGGCCGCCGCCGGCGAGCCCAGATCCTGCACGCGCGCCTGCAACGCCGCTTCCAGCGCGGGCGCGTCGAGCGGGGTCTTGTCGAAGCTGTCGCTGAGCAGATAGCGGTACGGCAGCAAGCGCTTGGGAATCGCCTCCAACCCGGCATTGCCGCCATTGCCGACCAGTTCGAACAACGCCGGCTGTGCGGACAGCGCTTGGTGCAGTTGCTGCGACTGCTCGGCCAAGGTGACCGGATCGCTGTTGGACAACGCCATCAGCAGCAGCCGCGATCCAGGGCCTTCGCCGAGTTCTTCGATCAACAATTTTTGCGCCGGCGTGCGCGGGGCAGGCATGAACTTGCGCAGATCGCCGGTGACCTTGAGCGTTTCGCTCAACCAGAATCCGGCGACCGCCAGCAAGGCCAGCCACAACAGCGCCAGGCCGATGCGGCGGTTTGCATTCAATTCAAGCGCCATGGTGTGCGTGTCCTGCTACAGCGGCCGAACGCCCGCCGGCCGCGCGCGCGGCATCGGTCGTCATCGGCGATGTGCGCTCTTCAGCTGCGAAGGGTGTGATGTTTTCAGAGACGATCGGCGCCACCATCCCGCGCGCGGTCACGCGCCCGAACCGTGGCAAAGCGTGGTCAGCGCGTTGGCATCGATGATGCCGGTCGCTTCGCGTGCCGCAGCGCCCAGCAGCGTGCGCTGCATGTCGCCCTTGGCGGGCACGCTTTCGATACACCGCAGTTCGTCGTTGCGTCCGTACAGGCGCAATTCGTGCACCTGCCTGGCCACGGCGGCGTCCTTGGGCTGCAGGGTCAGCTGCCAGGCCTGTGGCTGGCCCTGCCCACTGACGCGGTAGTGCTGCTCCAGCAGCGCGCGGTCGCCGGACAGCAACGCGCCGAAACCGGACTTCAAGCCAGCCAGCTCGGGCACCCGGCTCAACGAGAAACGGCGTGGCGACTTGCCTTCGCGTTCCAGCACGCCTTCGTCGCCGGTCAGCGTGGTGGTTTCGCGGTATGGCGCACTGACCTCGCGCACCAGCGTCTGCGCGTCCGGGCGACGGTAGTGGCCCTCCACGCGCAACGGCGTCTTCAGCAAGGCCGAGCCGCGCAATTCGACGAAGTCGGTGCTGACCGGTGCGGGGCGCGCCAGGCGCTGCAGCACCCGCCCGACGTCCAGCGTCTCAGGCGGTGCGGCGCATAGCGGTGCGGCGCTGAACAGCAGTATCAGCATCCACGGCAGGGTGCGGCACATCGGCATGGTGGGTGTTCCAGAAATCGTAGAAGTTGAACCAGTTGTACGGCGCGTAGCAGGTGTAATGTTCCAGCCTGGCAGCGTAATCGCGCATGAGTACCGCCAGCACCGGGGCGCGCTGACGACGCGGCACGTCCAGGCCTTCGCTGAAGGTTTCGAACGCCAGCTCGTAGTGATTGCCGCCGTGATACAGGCCGAACGCCAGTACCACCGGCACCTTGAGCGCCGCGGCGATCAGCCACGGCGAGGTCGGGAACATCGCATTGCGGCCAAGGAACATCGCCGGCAGCGCCGGGTCGCCTTCGCTCGGGCGATCGATCAGCAGCGCCACCAGCGCACCGGCATCGGTGGCTTCCTTGATCGCCATGACGATCGAGGTCGCATCCATGCCGGCGTCGATGATGTTGGCGGCCAGCTGCGGGTTGAGCGCCCCCAGCAGGTCGGTCATGGCGCGGTTGTGCGCCTTGTCCAGCACCACCTTGACCTGCACGTCCGGGCGCTCGGTGGCCAGCACGCGCAGCGCATCGAAGCTGCCCAGGTGCGAGCCGAAGATCAGCACGCCGCGGCCGCGATCCATTTGCGTGTGCAGTTGATCCAGGCCGGTGATGTCCACGCGGAAGCGCTGCATCTGCCCGCACAGCATGTACACCCGGTCCAGGATGGTCGAGGCGAAGGTATGGATGTGCCGCGCCACATCGCGCAGCGAAGCCGGGCGGCCCAGCACCCGCGCCAGATAGGCACGCGAGGCGGCGCGCTCCGGGCCACGCACCAGCAGGAAGTACAGCGTGATCGGATACAGCAGCGCACGCCCCACCGCACGCCCGGCGTGCCGTGCAATGCCGCGGATCAGCCACAACGCAAAGCGCCCGCCACCTTCCGGACGCTGTTTCCAATGCTTGCTCATGGCGCTGCCTCGGCCACCAGTTCGCCGCTGACCAGCAACGCCTCGGCGCGCTGCACGCGGAAGCGCCAGCGCGGGCCATCGCCTTCCAGCGTGACCGAGGCGGTCTGGCCGGGCAGCAACGGCTGCACGAACTTCACCTGCGGCAGGCGCATGGCCGCGCGCGGACCATGCAGGGCTTCCACTGCCTGCAGCACATGGTCGAGCACGACCACGCCAGGCACCACGGGATGGCCCGGGAAATGTCCGGGCAGGCAGGGATGATCATGCGGCACAACGAAATCCATAAGCGTGGAACTCAGATCCTGGGTTGAAGCATTGCAGCCACGGCCTTGTGTGCCTGCTCGGTCAATTGTTGGCGATCCGGCGCATCCGGCCCGGTCACCGCGATCGGCGCACCGATCCGCACGCGAATGATGCCCGGCCTCACCCTGAACAGGCCATCGACCGGCAAGACCTTGCCGCAGCCATCCAGCGCCACTGGAACCACCTGCACACCAGCATCGATAGCGGCCTGCAGTAGTCCGGCCTTGAATGGCAACAATGCGCCGGTACGGCTGCGCGTGCCTTCGGGAAACAGACACAACTGTTTGCCCTCGCGCAGCAGTGCGGCAGCCTGGCGCCGCACCAGCGCCCCGGCCCTGCGGCTGTCGCGGTCCAGAAACAGCATGCCGGCGGCATGCGCATACCAGTTCACGAACGGCACCTTGCGCATTTCTTGCTTGAGCAAAAAGCGCAGCGGTACCGGCAAGGCATGGAACAGCGCACAGATGTCGATGATCGACTGGTGGTTGCTCACGAACAGATAGTTCTTGGACCAATCCACCCGCTCGCGCCCTTCCACGATGACGGTGGCGCCCGCACCACGGAACAGCACCGGCGACCACATCCAGCTGCCCATGCGCAGCAGACGGTCGGCATCGCGGGTGATCGCCAGCACGACCAATGCATAGACGATTCCGCCAGCGGTAAAGGCCAGCGTGAACGCCAATTGCAACAGGTTGAACACAGCCCACGCCAGGCGCGACGGCATCCTTGCCAACGGCATTTTTGTCTTGTCCCCGAAAATATGCACGTCCGTCGCTGCCCCAGGCCACGCACTCAGCGCAGCAGATCGCGCCAGAAATCCGGCCCGAGCCGCGCCATCTGACGCAAGAAGTCTGGCAGATTACGATAGGGGCGCTGTGGAAACCAGCGACCGCGCAATAGATATTCCCCAACGAAGAAGCCGCCAATCACCCCATAGGCGAGCAGATTGGCGAACAACGAGGCGCGCGCGTCGCTGATCGGCAGCGGCGAGGCATGACCCAGCTGCGCGAGCACGCCGCTGGGCTCGGCGCACAGCCCCAGCACCAGATTGGCCAGGGTCAGGCCGCACAGCAGCAGCGCCCAGGCCAGCGTGAGGCGGCGCGTGTAGCGGCGTTGTTCGGGCGTGATCGGCATGCCGGCCTGGCCGTACAGGCCTTCGACAATGCGCGTGATCAGCGGCGTGCGCCCGGCCCGCAGGCTGCGCCCGAAAAACCAGGCCACCCACCCGGTAAACACCACCGGCGGCGCCGCCAGCACCAACATCGCATACGGCGAATGCCACAGCGCGCCCAGCCCGGCAAGCAGCAGCAGCGCCAACGCCCAGGCCCAGGGCCGGCGCGCAACCATCGGTTCGATCAACACCATCAGCACCAGCAAACCACCGGCGATGACGGCCAATTCCGGGCGGTGACTGGCATTGGCCCAATGCGCCAGCGGCGAATACGCCACCGCCAGCAGAACGCCCAGCCCCAGCACCCACGCGGGTGCGTCGGGGGATGGCGCAGTTGGCAGATCAGACGGTCTTGTTGGCTTGGACATGCGCCGACAGTGCGCGCAGCGACGCGAAGATGCGACGGTTTTCGTCGTTGTCCGAGCGCAGCTGGAAGCCGTAGCGCTTGCTGATCGCCAGCGCCAGTTCCAGTGCGTCGATCGAGTCCAGCCCCAGCCCGGTATTGAACAACGGCGCCTCCGGATCGATGTCGGCGGGTTGGACGTCTTCCAGGTTCAGACTTTCGACCAGGAGTTCGGCCAGTTCACGTTCGGCAGCGGTTTGCGAGGACATCCAGGATTTCCACAGGTCAGGGTCGGGCAACAAGAGTGAGAACAAGCAAGAGCAGCGCGGGCGACCATCGGCAGGCATGGGCGTCGCGTCGGGCCGTAGTGTACGTTGCCGCCGCTGCCAATCCGAGCATCTGCCGCGCGGCTGGCCGGTGCCTGCCTGCTGCCGTCGTTCTTCACATATGGATCGGCGGGCCACAGCTGGCCGGGCCGCCGGGCAGGCTATCATGACTGCATGACGCTCGCCCGCCGCAGGTTCGTTCCAGGATGACTTCCACCGCTGTTCGCCTCACCCCGACCGCCATGCCGGCAGCCGGGCCGGCTCCCGGACCGGAGTGTCCGGATGTCCTGATCGTCGGCGGCGGCCCGGCTGGCTGCACCGCGGCCATCGCACTTGCCGAGCTCGGTTGGTCCGTTACCCTGCTTGAGAAGGCGCAGCACCCGCGCTTTCATATCGGCGAATCCTTGCTGCCGATGAACATGCCGATTCTTGAACGCCTCGGCGTGCTGGAAGACGTGCGTGCCATCGGCGTGCTGAAGCGTGGGGCGGATTTTCCCAACGACAGCGGCGGCTACAACACGTTCCGTTTTTCGCACGCGCTCGATGCCAAGGCCGATTTCGCCTTCCAGGTGCCGCGTGCGCAATTCGACCATGTGCTGTTCCAACGTGCGCGTGCGATGGGCGTGGATGCACGCGAGCAGGTCTGCGTGGAGCAGGTCGCCTTCGACGGCGAGCACCCGGTGCTGCAGGCACGCACGACAGATGGTGGCGTGCAGCAGTTCCGCCCGCGCTATCTGCTCGATGCCAGCGGCCGCGACACCTTTCTGGGCAACCGCCTCAAGCTCAAACGCGCCAATGCAACGCATCAGTCGGCCGCCTTGTTCAGCCATTTCCGCGGCGTGGCACGACGCCCGGGCGAAGATGCCGGCAACATCAGCATCTACCGGCATGCGCATGGCTGGATGTGGCTGATTCCGCTGCCGGAGGACATCATGAGCGTGGGCGCGGTCTGCTACCCGGACTACATGAAGACCCGCCAGGGCGACAGCGAGGGCTTCTTGATGCGCACGCTGGCGCTCAATGCCGAACTCAACGCGCGCATGCTCGGCGCCGAGCGCGTGGCGCCGGTGCATGCCACCGGCAATTACGCCTACGAATGCACGCGCATGGCCGGGCCGCGCTGGTTGATGCTGGGCGATGCCTACACCTTCGTCGACCCGATGTTCTCCTCTGGCGTGTTCCTGGCCATGCACGGCGCCGAACGTGGCGCAGCGATGGTGGATGCGGCACTGCGCGCACCGCAGTCGGAGGCGAAACTGCAGCGCGCGCTGCAGCGCGAACTGACGCGCGGCGTGGATGAATTCAAGTGGTTCATCTACCGCTTCACCTCGCCCACCATGCGCGCCTTGTTCGCGCAGCCGCAAAACACCTGGCAGGTGGAACAGGCGGTGGTCGCGATGCTGGCCGGCGACGTGTTCGATGCCCCCAAAGTCCGCATCCGCCTGCGCGCCTTTCGCGCCTTGTACGCACTCACCACCTTGTCGATGATGCCGCGCGCCTGGCAGTCGTGGCGCCATCGCCGGCGTCAGGCCAAGCTCGGCTTCGACGGCGACACCTTGCAACGCGACACGCAACAACGAGACGCTCAATGACCGCTTCCCAGGCCCAGACCACGCACGCCGTGCGCCATCCCCGGCTGCAGGTCGACTATGTCGACCAGACCGACCCTGCCGTGCTGCTGACCGATCCGCAGGTGCTGGCCGTGTTCGGCTTCGGCGATGCGGCGCCGCGCCTGCACGACTCGCGCTATCTGCGCGTGCCGCTGCAGCCGTACCAGGCCAGCGTGCTGGAAGTGTGGCGCACCGATGCGCCGGTGAGCAGCGGCCGCGATGGCAACATCGCCTGGTCCAGCGATGGGCACCTGCAGTTCGGCGTGATCGAGATCGACGAGCAGGATGTCGATATCGAAGAAGCCGCCGCCAGGGCGTATGCGGAAATCACCGCCTTCGTCAGCAACAGCCAGACGCCACGGTTGCTGCGGATCTGGAATTACCTGGACGCCATCACCCTGGGTAGCGGCGACCGCGAACGTTACCGGCAGTTCTGCGTTGGCCGTGCACGCGGGTTGGGCGCATTCGACACCGCGCAGTTACCGGCCGCCACCGCCGTGGGCCGTTGCGATGCCGAGCGCATCATCCAGATCTACTGGCTGGCCGCCGCCAATGCCGGCACGCCGCTGGAAAACCCGCGTCAGGTCAGTGCCTACCACTACCCGCGTCAGTACGGTCCGCAGTCACCGAGTTTCGCCCGTGCCATGCTGCCGCCGGCCGGCAGCGACATGCCGTTGCTGCTGTCAGGCACCGCTGCCGTGGTCGGCCACGCCTCGATGCACACCGGCCAATTGCTGGCGCAGCTGGAAGAAACCTTCGCCAACTTCGACGCCCTGCTCGGCGCCGCGCGTCAGCAGGCACCTGCGTTACCCGCGCAGTTCGGCGCCGGCACCCGCCTGAAGGTCTATGTACGAGAGCGCGAGGACCTGCCCAGGGTTGCGCAGGCACTGGACGCCCGCTTCGGCGATGCGGTCCCGCGCCTGCTGCTGCACGCGGTGATCTGCCGCGATGAGCTGGCGGTGGAGATCGATGGGGTGCATGGGTGATGCCACCTGCCGCGGAGGCCATCTGCGGCGATCGCTTGAGCAGCGCCAACGGATGGCGCGATGCGGGCGACGTGACGCAGGCACTCCTGCGCTGTGCGTGTTCAACACCGCTTGTCGAAAGCGTTAGACAGCCGCTGACAAATGCCGGCACACCGCTGCTTCTAAGCTGGCCTCTCAGCATTGCGCGCAGAGGCCGACCATGTTGTTGCTTGCGATCGTATTGGCGGCGTCCGTTCCAGCCGCCCCCCAATTGCTAGTCGGCCAGTCGTTCGAAACCTTCGCGACGCAGACCGACAGCCTGTGCCCTGGCAGACAGGCCAGGTCGGTCACGCCCGGCGATCTGGATTTTGCGCAAGAAACCTTTGAAGCGCAGTTGCGCCCACGCACCCGCACACGGCTGGAGGCGGCGAATACTGCGGCAACTCGCTGCGCCGACCGCAATGGCCTGAGCTGCCAGGTGGAAGCAACGCTCGAAGCCCTGCAGCAAACGCGCTTGCTGGCACGTTTTTCGCGCTATGTCTGCAGCCATCCATCGCCAAGCTGATCCTGACAGAGGCAGCGCCCGACGACGCGCGCACGCGGCTGTTCACGCTCAGCCGTTGAGCAATCCCAGCACCACATCGCGCGGCAGCTTGCCGGTTTCGTTGCGCGGCAGGGCGGCGAGTTTGCGCAGGCGGCGCGGCAGGAACACCGGGTCCACGCTGACGCGCAGTGCGGCCAGCACCTGCGCTTCGTCGAGGGTGGGGGCGACCACCAGCGCGGCGATCCGCCCGACCGCCTGGCCGGGATCGGGCGCGAGCTGCACGATGGTCCCGTCGATGACACCGGGAATGGCGAGCAGGCGCCGGGTGAGATCGGCCAGCGATGCGCGTTTTCCGGCGATTTCCAGCAGGTCGGCCTGGCGGCCGCGCACCTGGAAGCGGCCGTCGTCGGCCACGTCCATCATGTCGGCCAGCAGCACCGGCGTGGCCAGATGCGGCGCATGCACCAGCGTGCCCGCAGCCTGGGTTTCCAGGCGCACGCCGGGCAAGGGCGTCCACGCCGCTTCCAGCGCCGTACGGCGCACGGCGAACACGCAGGTTTCGGTGGAGCCGAACATCTCGCGCACCTCGCCGCCGAAACGCGCTTCGGCGGCAGCGGCGATCTCCGGCGCCAGCGGCGCGGTGGCCGACACGATACCGGCCAGCGGCGGCAGCGCCACGCCGGATTCGACCAACGCACGCAGATGCACCGGCGTGGTCACCAAGACACGCGGCGCGGGAATATCGGCCAGCGCACGTGCCACATCGTCCGGGAAGAACGGGCGCCCTGCGTGCACTGCCAGCGTGGTCACCATCGGCAGCAGCACCGACAACTCCATGCCGTACATGTGCTGCGGCGGCACCGTGGCGACCACGTGCGGGACGGCATCGGTGTGCGTCCACAGGCTTTGCAGCGCGACCAGATCCTGGCGCGTGCTGGTCAAAAAACTGCCCCATGTCTTGGGGTTGGGTTGCGGGCTGCCCGTGCTGCCGGAGGTGAAACCGATCGCCACCAGCGCATCGTCGGCCAGCTGCGGAATCGGACCCTGGGCCTGCGGCAACTCGGCCGGCAGCTGCCAATACCGCGGCGGCGCCAGCTCCAGCGTCAGATCGCCCAGACAATAGGTATCGGCGTAACGCGCCTGCACTTCGCCCACGACCGCCGGCGCGCGCGAAGACGGCAGCAGCGAGACCTGCCCGCGCAGCGCACACGCATAGAACGCCACCATGAAACGGTAGCGGTCTTCGCACAGATTCACCGCATGGCTGCCCTCGGGCAGCTGCTGCGCCAGGCCGTGCACGTGTGCGATGAAGGTCGCCAGATCGACCGACTGCCCCGCGCGCCAGGCCAGCGGACGGGCGGGCGCACCAACAGCCATCGGATGGGAAACAGCGGGAGCAGGCAGGCTGGACATGGAAACCGACGGTCGCAAAAGCGCGCTAGCTTGGCCGCCACCTGCGCTGCTGGCAAGTCGGGGGTTTTCCTCTGCGGCACGCGGAGTTGATCGCCACCAGGGCGTGGCATGTGGGGACGGGCAAGTTGCGTGTACCGCGCGCCTTGTGCGGCACGGCAACCATCCTCTCTGCGCTCGGCGGGTCTTCACCCGTGTTTGCTTGCGCTGGGCGTTGCGATATGCCGGTGGCTGCAGGTGTGGATGGCAGTCGTGCGGCGCGGCGGCGCAGGTGGGTTTTCCACGCGAGATTTTCGCTACGCTCGTCTGCGCTTGTCAGTCGCGCGCGGCTTTACCGGTGCCGTGGAGTTGAAGTATTCATTTTGCTGTCGCGTCCTACCTTGCTGCGCTTGCTCTGCAACTGCATGCCTTGCGCAGCGCTCGATCATGGTCGCGCCCGCTCATCGCGCGCTAGCAGATGCGATCGGAGGCTGCATGCAGCCACGCACGCATGACCTGTGGCCCAAGCCTGCTGCGCAGGCGAACTGCTAGGCTTGCGCGCTCTCCTTTGCGTCCCGCCGTGTCCGATGCCTAGATTGTTGCCGTTGACCCTTCTGCTGGTGGCCACCGCTGCACATGCACAGTCCGCCGCCCCGCTCACCATCGAACAGGCGATGGCCGACCCGGACTGGATCGGGCCGGCGGTGGACCAGGCCTGGTGGCAATGGGACGGCAAACAGGTGCAATACCTGCTCAAGCGCGATGGCAGCCCGGTGCGCGACACCTATCGCCAGGGCACCGGCGGTGGCACTGCCGAACGTGTGGCAGACACCGCACGCGCCGGCCTGGATGCGGCAAACCCCAGTTACGATGCCACCCGCCAGCGCATGCTGTTCGCACGTAACGGCGACATCTTCCTGCGCGATCTGCGCACAGGTGCACTGACCCAGCTGACCCGCAGCAACGAGATCGAATCGCGTCCGCAGTTCGCCAGCGACGGCGGTGCGATCTGGCGCGCGGGCAACAACTGGTACCACTGGCGTGCCGATGGCGGCACCGCGCAGGTGGCGGTGGTCAAGGCCGAGCGCGACCCCAACGCCGCCCCCAAGGCCGATGTGCTGCGCGAGCAGCAACTGGCGACGCTGGCCACCTTGCGCCGCGACAAGGAGCAACGCGACGCGCTACGCACGCAGGAAGATGCCTGGCGCCGCGCCGATGCCACGCGTGCGGCAGCGCCGGTGTATCTGGGCGATGAGGTGGAGATCGTCGACAGCGCGTTGTCGCCGGACGGCCGCCATCTGCTGGTGGTCACACAGGCCAAGAGCGCCGACGAAGGTCAGGCCGGCAAGATGCCCAAATACGTGACCGAATCCGGTTACGAAGAATTCCAGGAAGTGCGTACACGTGTCGGCCGCAATGCACCGGCAGCGCATGCGCTGTGGCTGGTGGATGTCGGCGCGGGCACGGCCAAAACGCTGTCTTTCGACCCACTGCCAGGCATTTCCACCGACCCGCTGGCCGCATTGCGCAAGACGGCCAAGCGCGACGCCCTCAAGGGTAACCGCGCGGTGCGTGTGGAAAGCGATGGCGACGGCAGCGGCCCGGCCGTGCATTGGAGCGATGACGGCCGTAACGTGGCGGTGGAAATTCGCGCGGTGGACAACAAGGACCGCTGGATCGCCAGCGTGGACCTGGACAACGCCAGGCTGCAGCCACGTCACCGCCTCAGCGATAGCGCCTGGATCAATTGGGACTTCAACGATTTCGGATGGCTGCCCGACAATCGCACGCTGTGGCTGCTGTCGGAAGAATCCGGCTATTCGCAGCTGTACACCGTGGAAGGCGACGGCAAGCCGCGTCAGCGCACGCGCGGCAAGTGGGAAGTGTCGATGCCGGTGCCCAGCGCCGATGGCAGCGGCATGTTCTTCCTGTGCAATCAGAAATGGCCGGGCGATTACGAAGTCTGCAAGCTCGATCTGCGCAACGATCAACTCACCGAGATCACTGCGTTGAACGGCGTGGAAGGCTACAGCCTGTCGCCCAACGGGCAGCAGTTGCTGGTGCGCTACTCCGGCAGTTATCTGCCGACGCAACTGGCGGTGGTGCCGGCCGCAGGTGGCCAGGCCACCGTGCTCACCGACACGCGCACGCCGGCCTTCAAGGCGCAGCCGTGGATTGCGCCGCAGTACGTGCAGGTGCCTTCCAAACATGGTGCCGGCACGGTGTGGGGCAAGTATTACGGCCCCAAGACGCCGGAGCCGGGCAAGCAGTATCCGATCGTGATGTTCGTGCACGGCGCCGGGTATCTGCAGAATGTCTCCGAACGCTACACCCCGTATTTCCGCGAGCAGATGTTCCACAACCTGCTGGTGCAGCAGGGCTACATCGTGCTGGACCTGGACTATCGCGCCTCCGAAGGCTACGGCCGCGATTGGCGCACGGCGATCTATCGCAACATGGGCCACCCCGAGCTGGAAGATTATCTGGATGGCCTGGACTGGCTGGTCGCCACCAAGCAGGGCGATCGCGCACGCGTCGGCATCTATGGCGGCTCGTACGGCGGCTTCATGACCTACATGGCGCTGTTCCGCAGCCCTGGCACGTTCAAGGCCGGGGCGGCGCTGCGTCCGGTCGGCGACTGGATGCAGTACAACCACGAGTACACCTCCAACATCCTCAACACGCCCGAGCTCGATCCGGAGGCCTACAAGACGTCCTCGCCGATCAACTACGCCCAGGGCTTGCGCGACCATCTGCTCATCGCGCACGGCATGATCGACGACAACGTGTTCTTCAAGGATTCGGTGGACATGACGCAGAAGTTGATGGAGCTGCACAAGGACAACTGGCAGGTGGCGCCTTATCCACTGGAACGCCACGGCTTTACGCGTGCCGATTCATGGCTGGACGAGTACAAGCGCATCCTCAAACTGTTCAACGAGCAGGTGAAACCCTAAAGCCGGCGAAACTGCGCGTGTCTGTCCCTGGATGAAAGCGGACGACACGCGCAGGGCTCGTGCTTTGCGCGTGTTGCACACAGACGTCGGGGTCAGGCCAGCTCGCAGTCACGATCCGCCCCGACCAACGGCGCACAACGTTCCTGATGCAGCCATCCGCAGCGACGACGCTGCGAGCGGGATCGACAACGCAGCACGTGCGCAGGCACACCACACCGGCGCGTCGGTTGGTTCGCACTCACCTGTTGCTACGCAAGTGGCTCTAAGCTTGGCGCAGGACCGGTAACGCGCCATCGCTGCGCGCGCGTTGCTGCACCGGTCCGCCGCATGACCGGTGCGCCGCCGGCATGATGGCGCTTCCACTCACCACGGGCGCGGGGAAGGAAGAAGCGATGGGCCTGTGGGACCGTTTGTTTGGACGCAAGAGCACTGCGGCAAACACGCCGCGCACAGCACCGACGGCAGCGCCTGCCGCTGCCGCAGACGCCTCGGAAGCGGGGGCCGAGATCGACCCCGCACTGCAGCCGTCGCTAAGCGCGTTTCAGCGCGGCGACCATGTCGGCGCCTACAACGCTGCGCAGACCCAGCTCCACCTTGGCGCCGATGCGCAGCGCCTGTGCGCGCTGTCGTTGAGCGCGCTGGACCGCTATCGCGAAGCCTATCCGTACTGGCTGGCGCTGTACGAGCTGGAGCCCAGCGCACACAACGCACTGCAGTTGGCAACCACCTCGGTGATGTGCAACGAGATCGCGCAGGGCGAGCAGTGGTTGCTGACCTTCGACGATCTCAACGCGCAGGAGCGGTCCACCTCGCCCGCGACCGCGCGTACCAGCCTCCTCACCGCGCTCACCCGCGCCGGCCATGGGGCGCACGCGCTGCCGCATCTGGAATGGTTGCGCGAGGCATACGCCGGCATGTCCATCACCGACAGCCACTTCCTGTACGTGCGCGGGCTGCCGTTTCTCGAAGCCTTTCTTGAGCGCAGCACGCCGCTGTTGCGCCAATGCCTGCCAGCCGATGCAGTGCCCGAGTGGTACGCGCAACTGCAACCGGCGCTGGATCCCCCCGGGCAGGCGATGGTGGCTGCCCACATCGCATCGCTGCAATGAGCACCGTCCAGCCAGCATCGGCGCGGCAGCGCGGTGGCTTCGTCACTCCGTTGGCGTGGGTTTCCCTGTTGCTGGGGGTGGTCAGCGTGCTGGCCAATCTGGTGCAGATCGCAATGATCGCACTGACGCCAGGTGCGGCATCGCTAGGGCTGCCCGCAGGCATCACCCTGCCCCACTCCTGGCAATGGCTGATCGATCACGCGCTGTCCTTATCCCTCGCCGGCGCGGTGCTCTCGGCTGCGTTCTGCTGGTTGAGTTGGGCGCTGCTGCAGCGGCGCGAGTGGGCGCGGCTTGGCTTCGTGGCGGTGTTGCTGGGGACCGGAGTGCTCAATTTCGGCGGACTGGCGTTGATCGGGCCATTGTTCGACGGCGTGCAGACGCTGCTGCCCGCCGATGTGCTGCAAAGCCCGGAATGGCCGCAGATGCAGGCACGTTTGCAGGCCACCCAGCAGATGGCATTGGTCCTCACCGGCCTGGGTGCGCTGGCGATCGGCTGCGTGCATGCGGTCCTGGCATGGCGGTTGTGCACGCCCGCTGTCCGCGCGGAGTTTTTGCAACCGTAGTGACTTGGGAGCAGGCAGGGATGCTGCAGCCTGCAGCAGATCAGCTGCCTTGCGACGAGATACGCCTCGCTCGCCAGTTGCCCATCAAAAACTGAGCGCTTGCGTGGGCGGTGGCCTGGCTATCTTCAAGCCCGGGTCGACTGTACGGAGCCCGCATCGCTCGCGGCACACGCAGTGCACCCATCCTTGCGGCGAGGACACTTGAGGGAGCCGCGCTCTCGCCAGACAGTTTGCTGGTGGTCTTGTTGAGAAACGAAAACACCACCTCGCACGGTGGGCGGATTGTTGGTTGCCGCGCTGGAATGTTGCGCACCGACCAACTCGACTGTCACTGCCCAGCAGTGATCACTGCGCCCTCATCCCCGCATCGCACTGCGACAAACGGGCGCGCTTGCGCGGGATGCACCGCGCGGAGTGCACGGCTTAGAATTGGGACATGAACGAATTCGACCGTGTACGCGATTATCTGACCGACCTGCAGGACCGGATCTGCGCCGCTGTGGAAGCTGCCGACGGCAAGGCACGATTCGCCGAGGATCTTTGGAAGCGCGAAGAAGGCGGCGGTGGCCGGACCCGCATCCTGCGCGATGGCGCGGTGTTCGAGCAGGCCGGCATCGGTTTTTCGGACGTGTCCGGTACGCGCCTGCCGCCGTCGGCCAGTGCGCACCGGCCCGAGCTTGCCGGTGCGACCTGGCGTGCATGCGGCGTCTCGTTGGTGTTTCATCCGCACAATCCGTCTATCCCGACCACGCACATGAACGTGCGCTACTTCCGCGCCGAGCGCGATGGCGAGGTGGTAGCCGCCTGGTTTGGTGGTGGCTTCGACCTGACCCCGTTCTATCCCTTCGATGAAGACGTGCAGCACTGGCATCGCGTTGCGCAGGCGCTGTGCGTGCCGTTTGGCCAAGAGCGCTATGCCGCGCACAAGCGTTGGTGCGACGAATATTTTTTCCTGCGCCACCGCAACGAAACGCGTGGCGTGGGCGGGCTGTTCTTCGACGATCTGGGTCAGGACTTCGAGCGCGACTTTGCCTACCAGCGTGCCGTGGGCGATGGCTTTCTGGACGCCTACCTGCCGATCGTCGAGCGCCGCAAGGACACACCCTACGGCGAGCGCGAACGCGAGTTTCAGCTGTACCGTCGTGGGCGCTACGTGGAATTCAATCTGGTCTACGACCGCGGCACCCTGTTCGGTCTGCAAAGCGGTGGGCGTGCCGAGAGCATCCTGATGAGTCTGCCGCCGCGGGTGCGCTGGGAGTACGGCTTTACGCCGGAGCCAGGCAGCGCCGAAGCGCGCCTGGCCGATTACCTGATCCCGCGGGACTGGCTGGGTTGAACGAAACGCCGCTGTAAGGCGCGGCGTCCAGGCGGACGTCCAGGCAGACGGCGGCACTGTCGGACACGTTACAGCGCATCGCGAGCAGGTGCGTTGCCTGCTGACGGTTCGATCGACTGCGTGTCATCGGTGCGCCATGCCGCCCGGCGACAGCGGCCGCACAGGCGCGGATTGCGCGACGCGACGGCGGCCGGTCCCTCAGCAGAATGAAACTCGCCAACCATTGGCGGTATCGGCAGCGTGCATGGCAAGCGCGCACATGCAGCAATCGCAAACCGATAAATGAATACCCGCGCGGCCCGTCTATAAACTGAATGGGCAGCATGGCCTCGTCCCGAGGTCGCAGCATGCCCTCTGCATCGCCGCACCTGACGATTGAGCGGGCATTTACGCTGCAATGCGGCATGCATTGGAGCTCGACGCCAAGCGAATGCGTTGCCTGCACGGGGCTCTGACTGGTGTAGCTACAAGCCACGCACCTGCACGAACCGAGGCACCTGCCGCATCGCAGTTAACGCTGCAGCGCTTGCGCATAGTGGGAAAACACAAATAAAAAAGCCCCGCAGACCAGGGGGAGGTCGGCGGGGCCAGGGAACGGAAACTTGGGGAGGAGTTTCCGCTCCGAGATCTGCTCCAGGGGATGGGAGAGATCTGCCGACAGGCGTTGCGCCCGTCGAGGGATATAACAACATTTTCCACATTGATGGATCGTGAAGATGACTGTTAAAAAAATGTAGAATTTAGGGGGTATTCATTCCATTAACTCAGCTGAATTCACATTATGTTTGGAACGGATTATTGCTGATCTGCGTATTCAGCATATCCGCCATTCACCGCATCAATGCGCCTGGTCCCAATTATCGCCAACGCCCGAATCGACCACGAGCGGCACGCGTAATTCAGCAGCGCCCGTCATGCGCGTGGTGACCTCGCTCAGCAGCGTGTCGACGAAATCGACGTCGGCTTCGAACACCAGTTCGTCGTGCACCTGCAAAATCATCTTCGCGCGTTGCGCGTGGTCGGCGATCCAGCCATCCACGTTGACCATCGCGCGCTTGATGATGTCCGCAGCGGTGCCCTGCATCGGCGCGTTGATGGCGGCGCGCTCGGCACCGGCACGCTGGCCCTGACTGCCGGCATTGATGAAATCCAGGTACAACCTGCGGCCGAACACGGTTTCCACATAGCCCTTGTCGCGCGCCTGCTGGCGGGTGGTTTCCATGAAGTCGCGCACGCCCGGGTAACGGCTGAAGTACAGCGCAATGTAATCCTGCGCCTCGCCGCGGCCGATACCGAGCTGGCGGGCCAGGCCAAAGGCGCTCATGCCATACATCAGGCCGAAGTTGATCGCCTTGGCAGCGCGGCGTTCGTCAGCGCTGACGGTGTCGATGGTGCGGCCGAATACTTCGGCGGCCGTGGCGCGATGCACGTCGGCGCCGGACTCGAACGCACCCACCAGCCCGGGGTCGCCGGACAGGTGCGCCATGATGCGCAGCTCGATCTGCGAATAGTCGCAGGCGATCAGCTTGCGTCCGGGCGGTGCGACGAAGGCGCGGCGAATGCGGCGGCCGTCTTCGGTGCGGATCGGGATGTTCTGCAGGTTCGGATCCGAGGAGGACAGCCGCCCGGTGGCGGCACCGGCCTGGTGGTAGCTGGTGTGCACGCGCCCGGACTGCGGGTGGATCATCTCCGGCAGCTTGTCGGTGTAGGTGCTGCGCAGCTTGGTCAGGCCACGGTATTCCAGGATGACCCGCGGCAGCTCGTGCTGGTCGGCGATGGCTTCCAGCGCCTCTTCGTTGGTCGAGGGCTGGCCCTTGGGCGTCTTGACCACGGCAGGGAGCTTGAGCTCGTCGAACAGCAGGGCCTGCAGCTGCTTGGGCGAATCCAGGTTGAAGGTGCGCCCGGCCAGCTCGGTGGCTTTCTGCTGGGCGGCGAGCATGCGCTTGGACAGGTCCGCGCTCTGGCGGCGCAGTTCGGCCGCATCCACGCACACTCCGTTGGCTTCGATGCGGGCCAGCACGTCCACCAGCGGCATTTCGATGTCGCGGTAGACGCGCTCCAGGCCCGGTTCGCTGGTCAGGCGGGGGCCGAGCACGCGATGCAGGCGCAAGGTGATGTCGGCGTCTTCGGCGGCGTAGCGGGTGGCGTCTTCCAGGCTGATCTGGGCGAACGGGATCTGCTTGGCGCCCTTGCCGCAGACGTCTTCGTACTTGACGGTGTCGTAGCCGAGATAGCGCTTGGCCAGGCTGTCCATGTCGTGGCGGGCGCTGCCGGAATTGAGCACGAAGCTCTCCAGCAAGGTGTCGTCGGCGTAGCCGGCCAGCTCCACGCCATGCCGGCGCATCACGTGCAGGTCGTACTTGCCGTGCTGGCCGAGCTTGCGCACCGCAGGGTCGGTCAGCAGCGGGGCCAGTTGCGCCAGCGCCTGGGTGCGGTCGAGCTGGACCGGGGCACCGGGGAAGTTGTGGCCGAACGGCAGGTACGCCGCCTGGCCGGGCTCGGCGGCCACGCTCAGGCCGATCAAATCGGCTTGCAGCGGGTCCAGGCTGTCGGTTTCGGTATCGAAGGCGAACTGGCCGGCGGCACGCAGCCGCGCGATCCAGCTGTCGAGCTGCTCCTGGGTCAGGATGGTGTCGTACTGGCCGGGCGCCGACAGCGACGGATCCAGATCCACCGCGGCGTTGACGGGGCCGGAGACGAAGCCGGTGCCGCGCGCGCGGCCCGGCTCGGTGCGCGCAGTGGCAGCAGCAGCGCCCAGCGCCACCGGCTCGGCCAGCAGGCCCGCCTGGGCGGCGGCCGCACCACCGAGTTCGCGCAGCGCCTGGGTGAAACCGTAGCGGGCGTACAGCACCGCCAGCGCCTCGGCGTTGGGCTCGCGCAGGTCCAGCGCGCGCGGGCCGCTGGCCAGGGTGACATCGGTCTTGATGGTGACCAGCGCGCGGTTGAGCGGCAGCCGTGGCAACGCGGCGCGCAGGTTGTCGCCGATCTTGCCCTTGATCTTGTCGGCATTGGCGATGACGCCATCGAGCGAGTCGTATTCGGCCAGCCATTTGGCGGCGGTCTTGGGGCCGCACTTTTCCACGCCGGGCACGTTGTCGACGGTGTCGCCCATCAGCGCCAGCAGGTCGACGATCTGCTCGGGCCGCACGCCGAACTTGGCGACCACCGCCGCGTCCGAATCCATGCGGCTGCCGCTCATGGTGTTGACCAGTTCGATGCCCGGGCGCACCAGCTGGGCGAAGTCCTTGTCGCCGGTGGAGATGGTGACGGCCAGGCCATCGGCGGCGCCCTGCAGGGCCAGCGTGCCGATCACATCGTCGGCTTCCACGCCGTCGATACGCAGGATGTCGATGCCCAGCGCATGCACGATGTCGCACATCGGCTGCACCTGCGCGCGCAGGTCGTCGGGCATCGACGGTCGGTTGGCCTTGTAGTCGGCATACAAGTCATCACGGAAGGTTTTACCGGGCGCATCCACCACGAAGGCGATGTAGGCCGGGCGCTCCTTCAAGGTGGCGCGCAGCATGTTGACCACGCCGAACAAGGCGCCGGTGGGCTCGCCCTGCGCATTGGTCAGCGGCGGAAGCGCGTGGAACGCGCGATACAGGTAACTGGACCCGTCGATCAGGACTAATCTGCTCATGACCCAATTCTACGCTGCACGCCCAGGGCACACCGCGCCAGCGCATACTTGCCGACGCTCAATACGGATCACGACAATGAACAAAGCACGTCTTTTGCTGCTGCCGTTCTTGCTGCTCGGCGGCTGTGCCACCAGCGGCGGCGACCGCGCCGGTGGCGATATCCCGGCTGGTGCCGATGTCACCAGCAAGACCATGGGCAACGGCGACAAGGTCGACGAATACCGCGTCAACGGTCAGCTGGAAATGGTGCGGGTGACGCCGGCGCGCGGGGCGCCCTACTTCCTGTACGACCGCGACCACGACGGGCATACCGACGCGGAAAGGGACAAGGTCAACAAGGTGTATTGGCAGCTGTATAGCTGGTGATTCGGGATTGAGGATTGGGGATTCGTAAAGCAGGGGCCGCGGGTCGGAGACGTTGCGTGGCTCTGTTTTTGATCTCTGCCTTGGTGGGTTAGGTGCGTTGCGGCGTTGCTTGTCGAGATGGCTGACAGAGGCCTGGGTACCGTTCTTCGCATGCCGGCGTCGTGCGCCGCCAGTTCTGCTGTTTTGCGGTGACGGCACGGCTGGGCGTGTGGCTCAGCGTTCTTCCTGTTGGCGCACCGCTCGGCTTTCTCCGCCCGGTCCGGTGCACCAGCTGGTCAGCTTGCTCGGCCTGCCGGGCGCTTGCGCAGCGTCAGCTGTCTTCCAGCGGGCCGGTGACGCGTTGCAGTTCGTCGATGCCGGCCGGGGCCAGCTCCTTCATCAGGGCCAGGAAATCGGCGCCGACCAGGCGTTGCGCGCGGCGCAGCAGCATCGGTACCGGGCTGGATGGTTCGTGCCGGGCGTAATAGGCGCAGATCTCTTCCAGCCGCCGCTTCACATCATCGGGGCCGGCGATCTCGTCGTTGCGGCGCGTGGCGTTGGTTGCCGTGGCGACGGCATGGCCTTCGCCGGCAGCCTGCTCGCCGTCTTCGGTGACCGCCAAGATGCCCTGCCACGCTTGCCAGTGCGGCAGCACGAAGCGCTCCAGATCGCGCAGGTCGGTCAGTAGCGGGCGCAAGTCGGGGGCGGCCGTGCCGACGCGCTCGCTCAGCAGCGCATCGATCGCCCGCGCCTGCCGCAGCGCTTCGGTAATGGCCTGGGCAGAGGTGGCCAGCGTTTCCGGCGTGCAGTCCTGGCAGCAGGCTTCGATCTCGGCCAGGCTGGGGCCGCTCTGGCCGTCGGGCAGCCTGATGCTGCCATTGGCCACGCGCAGATCGCGCAGACTGAAGCGGCCCAGCCGCGGCGACTGCACGAACGCGGTGGTGCGCAGCGCGCCGAGCAGGCCCATCGGGTCGCTGAGGCCAACCAGCGCATTGATGCGCGAGGTCGGGTCGTTGTCGTCGTCGGCATCCAGCTGCGGATGCACGCTGTCCCAATGGCGCTCAAGCAGGCCATGGATCAACGCCAGCGCATCGGCCCAGCCCGGCAGGCCGCGCAGGCGCAGCCAGGCGGCGCCGAGCCTGCCGGCCACGCGCAGGTCGCGGCTACGCCGGCACAGGTCCAGCGCCAGCGCCTGTACCTTGTCCCAGTCCGGTTCTTCGGCGGCGATGACGCTCTCGCCCAGCGCGCGCTCGGCGCGGACCGCCGATTCGCGCTCCAGGCGCAGGAACTCCGGGTCGTATTCCAGATCCGGTCCGGCCGGGGCGTCGTCGCCGAGCGGCGTCAGCAGGGTCTCCAGGGAACTGTCGTCTTGCATGGCACGGCCTCCATCGGGGGAGCCGCCGCGGTAAGCGGCGGCAGGCAGATCACTCGGGGCTGCAGACTGCGTCCGGATCGCCGGCATCGCAGGCCGGCTGCTGGTCGTCGGGCAGACGCAGGCCGGGGCGGACCAGGCCGAAGGCGCGGTACGGGGTACCGCTGGCCGACAGGTCCACGAAGGCCACGGTGCGGCTGGCCGAACTCTGCGCACGGCCCGCAAACGCCGAGGCCGGCACATTGAAGCCGGAGGCGCCGGCCAGATCGAGCAGGCTGCCGTCCACCGCCGTGGCGTTGAAATACGCCGGCGGCGCGCCGATCGCCGCCACGGTCTGGGTGCCGGTGCCGGTCACATAGATCGGGTTCTGCTGCGTACCGATCTGGCCGGTGGCGGCAAAGGTGCCGGTGCCGTTGCGCAACGGCGCGCGGCCGTCCTGGAACAGATTGCCGCGTACCGACAGGAACATCGCGCTGTTGCCGGCATCCACGCTGTAGCTGCTGCCATTGGCCAGCACCAGCAGCAGGTCTCCGCCGTTGGTGAAGCTGAAACCGTTGCTGGCGGTGACCTCGCCCAGGCGCACCACCCGGTTGTCGATGAAGCCGGCCGCATCGCCCAGCGCCACTGGCCCGCCTGCGCTACCGCTGAGCAGGGTGGCGGCGATCGCACTGCCGGCGCGCTGACGGATGCCGGCGACGGCCTGCAACCAGCTGGTGGCACCGCTGAGCTGGCCGCTCAGCTGCAATTCGCCGCCACTGCGCAGGCGCAGCGAGGGGCCGCCGTCGACGCGGCCGCTGACCAGCAATGTGCGGTTGCTGAGCACATCCAGGCCCTGCGCGCTGAAGTCGCCGAGCACATCGATGGCGTTGCCGCTGCCGGTGAGCGCGACCGCCCCGGCGGCGTTGCCGCTGAGCTGACCGGCGCGCAGGCTGCCGGCGTCCTGGGTGATCGCCCCGCCGCTGCTCAAGGCCACGCTGGCGGGCTCAACGTCGTGGCTGAGTACGACGCCGGTGCCGCCGCGCAGGGCGATGGCGCTGGCGCTGAGCGTGCCAGCGGTGGTGAGCTGGCCACCGGCCTGCAGACGCAGGGCATCGCTGGCTTGCGCGGTCGCAGCCAGGTCGTTGCGATCGACGATGGCGATGCTGCTGCCGCGCGCCTGCACGGTGCCCTGGAAGTCGTTATCGGCCGCATCCAGCACGATCGCGCCGGTGCCGGCATCGAGCAGGCTGCTGCCGACCACCGTCAATGCGCCTTGCTGGGCGATGCCGGCAGCGGTGGCCGCAGACACGGCGATCGCCTGGGCGACGACCGTGTTGGCGCTGGCCGTTGCTACACTCCCGCTGCGTGCCACCAGCGCACCGCCGATCCGCCCCTGGCCCAGGTCCAGGCCGGCGCCGCTGGCGACCTCCAGTGCATCGACATCCAGGTTGCCCAGGACCAGCGCATTGCGATCGCGCACGCTGGCCGTGCCGCCGCTCAGGCTCACCGCCGCCTGGAAATCGTTGTCGGCATCGGTCAATGCAATGGCGGCGCCACCGCTGTTGATGCGGGTACTGCCGGTAACGGTCAAGGCGCCGCTCTGGGTGACGGCGCCGCCGTTGCTGGCCGCATCCAGATCGCCATTGACCAGGCCAACGCCCAGATTCAACGCACCGCTGTTGCGGACCTGCAGGTCGCCGGTGTTGAGCGTGCCCAGGGTCAAGGCATTGGCATCGCGCACGCTGCTGGCACCGCCGGTCAGGGCGAGCACGCCCTGGAAGTCGTTGCCCGCCGCCTCCAGGGCAATGGCGCCGCCGCCGGCATCGACCGCGGTGTCGCCTGCGACCAGCAATGCGCCGCCGGTCTGGGTGATCGCGGCGTTGGTGCTGTTCAAGCGCAGCACGTTGCTTGCCGTGACCGTGTTGCTCAGCGCAATGCCGTTGGCGCCGGTCAATTGCACCGTGCCACCGCGCAACGCGCCGGCAGTGCGCAAGGTGCCGCCGTTGGCTGTCAGCGTCAGCGCGCCGGTGCCGGCGTCGATCTGGCTGGCCGGCAGGTTCAAGTCACCGTCCGCGACCAACGCGATCGCCGCGTTGGCACCGCTGCGCGCTGCCGCGATGCTGAGGTCGTTGCGATCCTGCACGGCGATGGCGTTGCCGGTGAGAGCAAGCGCGCCGACGAAGTCGTTATTGGCATCGGTCAAGGCGATGTCGCCGCTGCTGGCATTCAACGTGGATGCACCGCCGACCGACAACCCGCCGCTCTGGGTGATCGCTGCATTACCGCTGGTGCCGTTCAACGCACCACGCACCACGCCGCTACCGAGACTCAATGCGCCACTGCTGTTGGCGGTGAGTGCATTGGTGGACAGCGCGCCGAAACTGAGTGCGTTGCCGGCGATCTGCACATCGCCTGCCGTGAGATTGACCACGCCGTTGAAGGTGTTGCCGGCGGTGTTGAGCGTGACGTTGCCGCTGCCGGCGTTGACGGTGGTGGTGGTGCCAACGTTGAGTGCCGCCGCGGTCTGCGTCATCGCCGTGTTGTTGCTGCTCAACGACAGCGTCTCTGTGGTGGTGATGGTGTGGCCGATGGTGAGGCCGTCGCGTGCGGACAGGGTCACGTTGCGGCCACGTAAGTCGCCGCCGGTGCTCATGCTGCCACCGTTGGCGATCAGGGCAAGATCGGCGGTGCCGGTGTCCAGGGTCTGCGCGGACAGATTCAGTGCGCCGCCGGCGGTCAACGCGATGGTGCCGTTGGCGCCGGCATTCAAGGCATTGATGGTGAGGTTGCCGCTATCGGCCACCGTGATGCCGGTGCCGGTGAGGCTGATGCCAGCGCCAAAGCGGTTGCTGCCGCTGTTGAGCGCGATGCTGGCGCTACCGGCATCGACGGTGCTGGCACCCACCACGTCGAGTGCGCCGGCGTTCTGCACGATGGCGGCATCGGTGCTGTGCAGGGCGAGCGTGTTGGCGGTGACGGTGTGGCCGAGCGTCAGGCCGTCGCGTCCGAACAGCGTCACGTCGTTGCCACCCAGGTCTGCGGCCGTGCTCAGTGCGCCGCCGTTCGATGACAGGGTCAGGTTGCTGTTGCCGACCGCGATAGCCTGCGACGGCAGGCTCAAGGTACCGCCAGCCGTCACGACCACCGCGCCAGTGCCGGTGCTGGTCAATGCGGCGAGGCTGAGGTTGTCGCCGTCGGTCACGCCAATGCCGTTGCCGGTCAGGCGCACGCTGTCGAAGTTATTGCCGGCTTGCAGCAACGAAATCGCACCCGTGCCTGCATCGACCGTGGTGGCGCCGCTGACCAGCAGTGCGCCGCCGCTTTGCGTAATCGCGGCATTGCTGCTGGCGAGCGACAACGTGCGCGCGGTGATGTTCTGGCCCAAGGCCAAGCCGCTGTTGGCGCGCAGGCTCACCTCCTCGCCAAGCAACGCTGCCGACAGGCTCAGGTGGTTGGCGATCAGATTGATGTTGCCGCTGCCGTTGTTCAACGTCGTACCCGGCAGGATCAGGTTGCCGCCTGCGGTCAGCGCGATCGTGCCGCCGTTGTTGCTGGTCAACGCCGAGAGCGTGAGATCGTTGCTGTCGCGCACCGCGATGCCGGCGCCGGTCAGGCGCATGCTGCCCTGGAAATCGTTGCTGCCGTCGGTCAGCGCAATGGCGCCGCTGCCGGCATTGAGGGTGGCGGCAGCATCGACGATCAGTCCGCCGGCCTGGCCGATGGCGCCATTGCCGCTGGTGGCGGCAAGCGTGCCGGCAACGCGACCACTGCCCAGGTTCAATGCGCCGTTGCTGGTGGCGGTGAGGCTGCCGGTGTTCAGCGTGCCCAGCGTCAAAGCGCCGCTGTCGCGGATCGATACATCGTTGCCGGCCAGGCTCACTGCGCCCCCGAAATGATTACCCGCACTGCCCAGTGCGATCGCACCGGAGCCGGTGTCGAAGCTGGAGGTCGAACCGAGACGCAAGGCGCCTGCGGCCTGGTTGATCGCGCTGTTGCTGGTGGACACCGACAACGTGTTGCTGTCGATGCTGGTCGCCAGCGTGAGTGCGTTGGCGCTGAACAGCGAGACCGCATTGCCGAGGAGATCGCCGCCCAGTGTCAGCGTGCCGTTGTCTGCGCGCAGCGTCAGGTCATCGCTGCTGGTCAATCCGCTGCCAGGCAGCGTGAGCGAGTTGCGTGCGGTGAGCGCGATGGTGCCGGCGCCACCGTTGGTGAGCGAGACCACGCTGAGGTCGTTCGCATCGACCACCGCGATGTCGCGGCCGGTCAGTGCAATGCCGTTCTTGAAGTCGTTATTGCGTGCGAGCGAAACGGCGCCATTGCCGGCATCGACGGTGGCAAGACCGCCGACGTCGAGCACGCCTGCATTCTGGAAGATCGCGTTGGTGGTGGCAGCCAGGTCCAGACTGCCACTGGCGGTGACGTTGTGATTGAGGACGATGCCATTGCGTCCGCCTAGGCTCACGTTGCCACCGCTCAAGCTGCCATTCGTGCTCAGTGCACCGCCATTGGCGATCAGGCTGAGCGCGCCGGTGCCGGTGCTGAGGTTTTGCGTGGGCAGCGTGAGTGCGCCGCCGGCGGTCAGGGCGATGGCGCCATTGGTGCCGTTGCTGATCGAAGAGACGCGCAGATCGTCACGATCGACCACGCTGATACCGGTGCCGGTCAGGCTGACGCCGCTACGGAAATCGTTGCTGCCGTCGGTCAGCGCAATGGCGCCGCTGCCGGCATTGAGGGTCGCGGCAGCATCGACGATCAGTCCGCCGGCCTGGCCGATGGCGCCATTGCCGCTGGTGGCGGCAAGCGTGCCGGCAATGCGACCACTGCCCAGGTTCAAAGCACCGTTGCTGGTGGCGGTGAGGCTGCCGGTGTTCAGCGTGCCCAGCGACAGCGCGCCGCTGTCGCGGATCGATACATCGTTGCCGGCCAGGCTCACTGCGCCGCCGAAGTGATTACCCGCACTGCACAGTGCGATCGCACCGGTGCCGGTGTCGAAGCTGGAGGTCGAACCGAGACGCAAGGCGCCTGCGGCCTGGTTGATCGCGCTGTTGCTGGTGGACACCGACAACGTGTTGCTGTCGATGCCGGTCGCCAGCGTGAGTGCGTTGGCGCTGAACAGCGAGACCGCATTGCCGAGGAGATCGCAGCCCAGTGTCAGCGTGCCGTTGTCTGCGCGCAGCGTCAGGTTGTCGGTACTGCTCAATCCGCTGCCAGGCAGCGTGAGCGAGTTGCGTGCAGTGAGCGCGATGGCGCCGGCGCCACCGTTGCTGAGCGAGACCACGCTGAGGTCGTTCGCATCGACCACCGCGATATTGCGGCCGGTCAGTGCAATGCCGTTCTTGAAGTCGTTATCGCCTGTCAGCGAGATGGCGCCGTTGCCGGCATCGACGGTGGCCAGACCGCCGACGTCGAGCACGCCCGCATTCTGGGTGATAGTGGCGTTGGTGGCAGTCAAGCCCAGGGTGCCGCCGGCGGTGACGTTGTGATTGAGCACCACGCCATCGCGCGCGCTCAAGCTGACGTTGCCACCGCTCAAGGCGCCGAGCGTACTCAATGCACCGCCATTGGCGGTCAGGCTGAGCGCGCCGGTGCCGGTGCTGAGGTTTTGCGTGGGCAGCGTGAGTGGGCCGCCGGCGGTCAGGGCGATGGCGCCATCGGTGCCGTTGCTGATCGAGGCGATGCGCAGATCGTCACGATCGACCACGCTGATGCCGGTGCCGGTCAGGCTGACGCCGCTACGGAAATCGTTGTTGCCGTCGGTCAGCGCGATAGCGCCGCTGCCGGCGTTGAGGGTGGCAGTGCCATCGACGATCAGTCCGGCGCCCTGACTGATGGCGCCGTTGCCACTGGTCGCAGCAAGCGTGCCGCGGACGCTGCCGCTGCCCAGGTTCAACGCCCCGTTGCTGGTGGCGATGAGGTTGCCGGTATTCAGCGCACCCAGCGTCAGCGCGCCAGTGTCGGCGATGCGGGTGTCGCCTCCGGTCAGCGTCACCACACCCTGGAAATCGTTGGTCGCTTCGTCCAGTTCGATGACGCCGGTTCCGGCACTGATAGTGCTGGTGCCGGTGGCGGTCACGCTGCGGCCGGTCTGGGTGATCGCGCTATCGGTCGTGGTCAGTGCCAGCGTGCCGCTTGCGGTGACGTCATGCGCCAGGGTAATGCCGGCGGTACCGGTGAGGTCCACGTTCGTGCCGGCCAACGCGGCGCGCGTGGTGAGGCTGCCGCCGCTGGACAGGGTGAGGTTGGCGCTGCCGGTGTTGATCGCCGCTGCCGGCAGCGTCAATGCACCGGTGGCACGCAGCGACAGTGCGCTGTTGTTGCCAAGGCTCAAGGTGCCGATCGACAGAGTACCGGCAGCGTTCAACGAGATACCGCGCCCGGTCGCGCTGACCAGATCGCCAAAGGTATTGCCGCTGTTGTTCAGCGTGATCGCGCCGGTGCCGGCAGTGAGGTTGCTGGTGCCGAGGATGGTCAAGCCGTCGGTTCCCGACTGCGTGATTGCGCCGTTGTTGCTGGTGGCGAGCAACGTACCGCCCACCCGGCCGCTGCCCAGGTTCAACGCGCCGTTGCTGGTGGCGGTGAGATCGTTGCTGGTCACCGCACCCAACGTCAGCGCGCCGCTGTCGCTGATGCGTGTGTTGCCGCCGGTCAGCGCCACCGCACCCTGGAAGTCGTTGCTCGCACCGTCCAGCGTCATGGTGCCGGTTCCGGCATTGATGGTGCTGGTGCCGGTGGCGGCCACGCTGCCGGCGGTTTGGGTGATCGCATTATTGGTGGCGGTCAATTTCAGCGCGCCGCTTGCAGTGACGTCGTGCGCCAGCGCGATGCCGCCGCTACCGGTGAGGTCCACGTTCGTCCCGGCCAACGCAGCGCGCGTGGTGAGGCCACCGCCGCTGGCCAGGGTGAGGTTGGCGCTGCCGGTGTTGATCGCCGTTGTCGGCAAGGTCAATACGCCACTGGCGCTCAACGACAGCGCGCTGTTGCTATCGAGGTTCAACGTACCGATCGAGAGATTGCCTGCCGCGTTCACGGCAATGCCGTTTCCGCTGGCGCTCAACAGGCCACCGAAGGTATTGCCGCCGTTGGTCAACGAAAGCGCACTGCCGGACTGCAGGAACTGGCTGGTGCCCGTCACCGCCAGCGAACCGGATTGAGACAACGCGACCGTGTTGGTCAGGCTGAGGTTGCCGCCTACGTCCAGGTTGCCGAGGCCGCCGATCTTGTTGGCCCCGCTGAAGGTGGCACTGCCACCGATAAAGCCACCCAGGCTGCCGGCGGTGTAGATGCCGGTCTGCTGTACGCCGCGACCGGTGCTCAGGGTGATGGCCCCGGTGCCGGCATCGATGCTGCCGCCGCCGGCGACATCCAAGCTGCCTGCGCCGGAGGCGATCAGCGACACGCTGCCGTCGGGACCATTGGACAGCGACGACGCACGAATGGTGCCGCTGTTGTTGATGAGTCGATCGAAGATGCCTTGCGCCGCGCGCGCCTGCAGCTGGATCGCGCCGCCCGGCGCGCTCAGGGTGCCGGAATTGTCCACCGCTTCGGTGGCCAGGCTCAGCTGCAGCGGCTTGTCGATCAGCACGCCGAAGCCGCCGCTTTCGAACGTCAGCGTGGCTGCGTCGGCACCGGCGAGGGTGATGTTGCCGGCGGTGGCGGTGATGGTGCCGCTGTTGGCGACCCGGCCGCCGATCAACGTGGCCGACCCGGCCGCCGCATTGATGGTGCCGCTGTTGGAGACCAGCGCCACGGTATTGCCGCCGGCGTCGAAGACGTAGTTGCCGTTCATGAACTGGGACACGCTGGTGCCCAGCGTACTGACCACCAGGCCGCCGACATTGACGTTGGCGGTGCTTCCGAGCAGCACGCCGTTGCTGTTGAGCAGGAACACCTGCCCGTTGGCAGTGAGGTTGCCGAAGATCTGCGTGGGGTTGCCCCCCTGCACCAGGTTGAGCACCACCGAGGTGGTCGTTGGCTGGTTGAAGGTCATCGTCGCCGCCGAGCCGATGTCGAACGCCGACCAAGTCAGCGCCATGCGCGCGGAGGTCTGGTCGACGACCCGGGTCGTGCCGCTGGCAGCGTTGATGGTGCCGGTGCCGCCGACGATGCTGCCGCCGGTGGGCAACTGGTTGGCCGCTACCTGGGCCAGGCCGCTGGCCGGCATGGCCATCAGCGCAGCTGCCAGCGCGAGGGCCAGCGGGCGATGACGCAACGGGAGCGTGCGCGGCGAGGTCGCGGGATGGATGGTGGCGTGCATGCGCAGATCCCTCAGAAAGTGAAGCCGAAACGCGTGTAGATGCGGGCGTCGTCGCGTCCGTCGGAGGCATCGCGCGCACCGGTCGGAAGCGCGGCGCTGATGCGCCATTCGAAATTGGCGTACTGCGGCAAGCGGAAGGTCAGGCCCACGCCGGCGGCATCGAAACTGGCCGGTGCCAGGCGGCCATTGGCGGCGAACACGCGGGCGTGGTCGGCGAAGACATCCAGCTCCAGCAATTCGCGCCAGGGCCGGCCATTGAACGGCGATGCGGCGTCGGCAAAACCGGGGGCATCGATGTGGTATTCGAGCGCGGTGTAATAGCCGCGGTCACCCAATGCTTCGGAGACCGGATAGGCGCGCACGCTGTCGGGCCCACCGACAGCGAACTGCTCCATCGGGGTCAGCGTATCGTCGCTGTATTGGCCGTTGAACTTGAAGTACAGCCGCTGCGTGCGGGTGAGGTATTGCAGGCGCGTGTAGGCCAGCCGCGCGATGGTGAAATAGCTGTCGCGACCGGGGCTGATCTGGTCCACCGGCGCCGAGCGGTCGCGCAAGGATTGGCGCACGCTCACCTGCAGCAGATCCACACCGCGCCAGCGCAGATCGGTGCGCCGCAACGACAGGCCCAGTTCGGCGACATCGAACTGCTGGTCGGACAACTGCATGCCCAGCGCACTGAGCTTGGATTGCTCGCGCAGATAGCGCGCTGAGCCCTGCAACTGCAGCACTTCGCTGTTGATGAATTTCCAGTCGGCGCCGGTGTAGACGATGGAGGTCGGCCCCTTCAGGCCAAGCCGGGCGAACACGCCGTTGCGCACTTCCAGTTCGCTGCGGCTGGCGCCGATCACCGCGCTCAGGCCGGACACGCGACCGATCGGCAGGCCATACGACAGCGCGCCGATCTGGCTCTGCCGCGGCGCCAGCGAATAGGCGTAGTTGGCGGCGAACACATCGCCCAGGCCGAGCGGGCTATTCCAGGTAATGCCGGCCTGGGCGCGATAGCGGCCGGTCAGCTCGGTGCCGTAGTTGTTGCCGCCCAGGGTGATCACATAGGGGCGGGCGGCCTCGCTGGCAACCAGCACCACGTCGGTCTCGCCTTCCTTCTGGCCGGGCTGCAGTACCGACGACACCGACACCCCGGGCAGATCGCGCGCATACAGCAGCGCGGTGTCCACGTCCTGCTTGCGCAGCGGGCGGCCCTGCAGCTGGCGCAGCGGTGCAGACAACGCGTTGCCGCGGTAGCGTGCGGCGCCCTGCACGCTGATCTGGCCGATGCGCCCTTCCAGCACGCGGATCTCGATCAGTTGATCGGGCCCCGGCGTCTGCGCCGGCAGATAGGCCGTGCTGACGATGAAGCCGGCCTGGCGATAGGCGCGGGTGACGGCGTCGGCCACCGCCTGGAGCTGGTCGAAGCGCAACGCCACCACCAGCTGGCCCTGGGCCAGTTCGGCGAAGGCAGCGTCGGCCACGGCCTGCATGCGGGCCGGGTCGATGCCGGCCTCCGGGTAGTGACCCACATCGCGCACGCGAAAGCCGCGCACCTGCAGGGTGACCGCGTCGGTCCGGTCCTTCATGGCCGGCACCGCCGCTGCGGACTGCGCAGCAGCCGTGGCATCGGCCGGGGATTGCGCCCACGCAGGTGCGGCCAGCAGAAGGCACGCGGACACCGCCGCGGCCAGACACGTCATACGCATACGTCCATTTCCCCTGAGACCATCCGTTGTTGCGCATGGCCGACGTGTCCCACTGCATAGACAGGCGCCACAGTGGCCACTGCACAGCAGTTGGCGTGCCTGACCTCGCCCTTTGCTGAACGTCGATCAAACCCTGACGTACATTTATGCAATGTTAGCAAGATTATTGCGATGAACATCACAATTGCGAAGACCGCGACCACCTGACTGCGCAGTTTGCGTGTGACCCGATACCCCAACAGCGGGCTCGGCCGCGCATCAGACGAACTCGGCAGGGCGTTGCGCAGGGTCACCCCCTGGGTCTGCCGGGCGGCGTCCAGCACGCGCCGACGGCGTGCGCGGTATTGCTCACGGTCGAGTTGGCCCTGCTGATGGGCCAGCGCCAGCGCCTGCAGCTGCGCATTGGCCGGGTGCGCAGCGGCAGCGGTGGGCGACGGCGGGGCGGCGCTCATGGCAGTTCCCGCAGCAGGCGCAGGCCCACGTCCGGCTGCGCCGAGCCGTTGTCGGCACGGCTGGCCTGCACCGTGCAATCGGACCAGTAGCTGGAAAAACTTCCGCCGCGCGCCTGCACGCCTGTTCCGGTCGACACCCATTCCCAGACAATTGCCGGTGAGATTGATCAGGCCCCAGGGGTTGGCATCGCGTCCGCGCGCCGACACCGGTGCGCGCGCAGCATCGCCAGCGCTGGCGTTGGGCGGCACGCAATTGCTGTCTTCGGCCTGCCGCCAGTTGCTGGCCGCCTGCGCGGCATGCAGCCATTCGGCATCGCTGGGCAGGCGGTAACGCCAGCCGCCGCTGCCGATGGTGAGCCAGCGCAGATAGGCGCGCGCCTGGGTCAGGCTGATGTTGCGCACCGGCGCGCGCGCCAGTTCCGGGGTGGCGGCGGCCTGGGCGGTGCAGCGGCCGGTGGCCTGGCAGAACAGGTTGAAATCGGCCACCGCCACTTCGCCGCGCGACAACGCATACGGCTTGCCGCCGGCGATGGCCGGGATCACCACCAGCATCGGCGCGCGGGTCTGCCCGAGTGTGTCGAAGCACGCCGCACCACGCCCGGCCAGGCCGGCGCAGGGATCCGGGCCGGTGGGCACCGGCGGCAGGCTGTCGGCATCGTCCACGTTGGCGGGCAATGCCGCAGCGGCGGCGGGGTCGCGCGCAGTGGTTGGGGTAGCGGCGGCAGGCCTGGCAGCGGATTTGTCGCGCGCCGGTTTTGCGCCAGCGGCAGGCGCAGCTGTCCCGGTGGCGCTGCCTGGCGGCACGCTGTCGTCGGCCGGCGCATCGGCGGCGGGCGCGCGTTGCAGGCGCGCCGACAACGAGCCTTCCGGCAATTGGCCGGCCGCCTTCATCTGCGCCTCCAATTGCGCCAGCGCGGTGGCATCGGTGCGATAGAGCGTCTGCAGGCGCCCGGCGAGTTGCTGGCGTTCGCTGGGCGGCAGCGCGCCAGCAGTCATCACTGCGGCGGCCACCGCATAGCGGGTTTGCGCGCTGCGCAGTTCGGCGCGCTGGCCGAGCGTCTGCAACCCTTGCCTCAGCAGGTCGGCCGCCTGGGCGTATCGCCCCTGTGCGAACGCATCGCCGGCGGTGTTGCGATACACCTGCGAGAGCAGTTGCGGGCCTTCGCTGCGCAACAGCGGATGCTCCGGTTGCAGGGTGCGAATGCGCGCCAGTGCGTCGCGGGTCTTGCCCAGATCGTTGGCGGCGGCGGCGCGGCGCAGCGATTCGATCCGCGCGGCCAGTTCGGCCTCGGCGCTTTCGCGTGCCAGCGCTTGTTCGAACTGTTGCTCCAGCGTCTGCAGGCGCGTGCGCTGGGCCAGCAGGCTGGCCGATTGCGGGGCCAGGCGCAGGCCGAAATCCACCAGCGCCTGCGCGCCAGCCAGCTGTGCGGGGTCGCTTTGTGCGGCGACCGCCGTGCTGATGGCCTCGGCCAGCGCGCTGCCCAGGCTGCTGCGCTCGGCCGCCGGCAGTGCGGCTAGTCCGGCGTCGATGCGCGCGCGCCAGGCCGGATCGGTGCTGGGGTTTGCCAGATCGGCAGCCAGCGCCGTGCGTGCGCTGTCCGCATCGCGCGGCGCGGCGGCAACCGGTGTGCGTCTGGCTTGCTGCTCGGCCACGCCGACCTCGGCGCTGCGCAACTGCAGGCGCAACGAGTCCGGGAAGGCTGCGCGCGCCTGGTCCACCTCGGTCCGCGCGGTGCTGAGTTGCCCGGCGGCCACCGCCTCGGCGATGGCCGCGTCCAGCCGTACTTCGAGCGCGGAATGGCGCAGCAGGCTGCTGCCCGGGTCGATGCGGCGCACCTGGTCGAGCGTGGCCAGTGCGTTGTCGGCCTGCGTGCGGAACAACAGCCCGGCATCGAGCTGGCGGTTGAGCGTGGTGTCGAGCGCGTTGAGGCGCTGGTTCTTTTCGCGTTCGATGGCCTGGAGGCGCGCATCCAGCGAGGGCGAATACAGCCGCAGCCGGTCGCGCAAGGCGAACACCTGCAATGCGCCGCGGTAATCGTCGCGGCCGTTGGCCGGATTCCACAGCGCGTCCAGGCGGCGCAGCAGGAAATCTTCGATGAGGTCGCTGCGGTCCATCAGCACGCGCCGGCGGTCGTCTGCGCTCAGGCTGGACAGCGCCTGCATGGCCTGGGTCTGGTCGCGGTATTGCTGCGGGTCCTGCGCACCGAAACGTGCGATGACCTCATCCAGATGGCGTTGATGCAGATAACGCGATGCGCCCCACCCGCCCACGCCCACCAATGCGAGTGCGGTGGCGCCATAGCCGATCAACGGCAGCGCGCGCTCGCGCAGCGGCACCTGGCGCAGGCCATCGAGCAACTGGTCCACGCGCGTGAGCCGCTGCGCAGCCGGGAACGCTACGGCCGTGCACAAGGTGGCGTACTGGCGACGGGTCAGGCCCGGCACCGGCGGCGGGCGGCGGCCTTCGCGCAGCGCCACTTCGGCGCTGAGTTTGTCGAACGGGTGCTTGCCGGTCAGCAATTCGAAACACACGCAGCCCAGCGCGTACAGATCGTCGGCCGGTGTGGGCGCCTGGCCGCGAATCATTTCCAGGCTGGCATAGGCCGGCGTCAATGCGCCCAGCGTTGCTGCATCGAACACGGTTTGTTCGCCCGCCACCTCGGCCGCATGTTTGCCGGCGCGCGCAATGCCGAAGTCGAACACCTTGGCCACGCCATCGCGGGTGACCATGACGTTGCCGGGCTTGAAATCCGAATGCACGATGCCGGCCGCGTGCGCGCGCATCAGCGCGCGGCCCATGCCGTCGATCAGCGGCCAGGCCTGCTTGAGCGGCATGCCGTTGTAGGCCTGCTCGCGGATCAGCGTTTTCAGATCGCAACCGTCGATGTATTCCATGGTCATGAAGACCAGGGTGCGATCCTTGTCGAAGTCGTACACGCGCACGATGTTGTCGTGCGCCAGTTTCTGCGAGCGGCGCGCTTCGCGCTGCAATGCGACCAGTGCGTCGGGATGGCGGCGGAATTCGTCGCTGAGCACTTTGACCGCCAGCCACGGGTCGCGGTCGCGCGCTTCCACCTTGCGTTCGTCGCGGGCCAGATACACCACGCCCATGCCGCCGCGGCCGAGTTCGCGTTCGAGCTGGAAGCGGCCCTTGAGCAGGCTGCCGACACCGGCATGATCGCAGCCGGCTGCTTCGGCCAGGTGCTGCCAGCTGGACAGGCTGGCGGTACCGGCCGTGCCGGTGCCGGTGCCGGTCTGCGTGCCAAGGTAGGTGGGTGCGCCCAGCCCCAGGCTGGTGAGGCTGGGTGCATCACCGGACACGGGCTGCGCCGGTTGCACGCGGGTGATGTCGTTTTCGGCCATGCGCGCCGGGCCCGGTCGTGGCATCACCACCGTGGCATCGTCGTCGACCACGGTTGGCGTGGGCGTTGGCTCCTGCGCTGCCGATGGCGCAAGCGCAGGCGCGCGATCGCGCAACGCATCCAGCCGGCTCACCAGGGTGGTCACGGTGGCATCGTCGAGCAGGTGCTGGCGTTGCAGCGTCCACAGCGTTTCCACCCCGGCGCGGTATTCGGCCTCCGGCACTGCAGCGCGCCTGCCGAGCGCGGCCAGGACCGCGTTGAGGTCGAGTGCGCCGCGGCGCATGGCGGTGACCAGTTCGGTCACGGTGGCGGTGTCTTCGTGCATGCACTTACTCCTGCAGGCGGACGACGACGGCGGTGACGTTGTCGCGTGCCGCCCTCCCCATCGCCAACTCGAACAGACGCGCCAGCAGCGCGCGTGGATCGCCGAAGCGATGGCATTCGGCATCCAGTTCCGGGTCCGGGATTTCCTTGTTGATGCCGTCGCTGCACAACAGGAATTGCGTGCCCGGCAGGCTCGGCGTCAGCACCCAATCGACGAACAGCGGCTCCTGCGCACCCACCGCGCGCGTGAGTACGCCGGCCGCCGCGGCGCTGGCGTGTGCGCTGCCGAACTGGGTGACGTCGTCGCGCACGCCGTGCACGTGGTCGCGGGTGAGCTGGCGCAGCGGGCCGCCATGTTGCGCATAGATGCGGCTGTCGCCGACCCAGCCGCACAGCATGAAATCCGGGTCGTGCACCAGCACCACCACGGTGGTGGCGATCATGTCCACGCGGCGCTCGCGCGCAACCTGCAGCAGCTCGCGATTGATCTGCGCCAGGGTGTCGTCGATGGCATCCAGGAAATCGCACAGGTCGGCCGGGCGCACCAATGCCCTTAGCCGTTGCACCAGCAACTGGCTGGCGTAGTCGCCGGCACTGTGGCCACCCAGGCCATCGGCCACCACCCACAGCCCGGCATCTTCGCGCAGCAGCAAGGCGTCTTCGTTGAGCCGGCGCACCTTGCCGGTTTCGGTGTGCCCGGCCGATTGGTAGGGCGCGTTCACCGGGTCACCTCGGTGATGTCCTGCTCGGCCAGCAACCAATCCAGATACGTCTCTGCGGTGGGCAGCCCATGCATTGCCTGTGCGACCGCACCGAGTCGCCACCACCACGATTCGCCGTGCACCGGTGCGTACGTGCTGGAAGGCGCGGCCGGCACGCCGAGCGCAAGCAGCGCCGCATCGAATCCGGCTGCATCGGTGCGCGCGCGCAAGCTGCGGCCCAGGCACGCAGCCACCGCGCCGAACCATGCCGCCGGCGGCAGGCACATGTGCGGCAAGGGCATCGCCACGGTCAGCGGAAAACAGCGCCCCACGCGGTCTTCGCCCGGGCCGAGCATGCCGGCCCAGGCCTGTGCACCACACACGCCCGGTCCCAACGCAAACGCGCGCAGACCGCTGTTGCGATACGCGCCAGGCCAGTGCTGCCCGAGCTGCTGGCGCACCGTGTCCAGGCAGCTGGCGAAGTGCAGGTCCCACGGCTGCACGAAGCTGGCCGGCAGGCGCCGCTGCACGAAGTCGCCGACGCCAGGCAACTTGCCGTGGAAGCCGAGTGGTTCGTTCGCCGGCATGCTCATCCGCCGCACACGAAGTGCTGGACGTCGCTGTCCAGAAACGGATGGCGCAGGTTGCCGGCACGCAGCGGCACCTGCACGTCGTGGCCGCCAAGCGCGAAGCTGGCGACAAAGCGCAGATCCGAGGGGTTTTCCAGGTGCCCGGCCTGCAGCGCACGAAACAATGCCCAGTCGCCCTGGTAGTCGAGCGTTCCCAGCGCCACGCCATCGGCGCCGAACGCGGCGATGGAGACATGCCCCGGCACCGGGCCGGGCCAGATCATCGGCATGCTTTGCGCCGCGCCGGGCTGGTAGTCGTAACGCTGGCCTTCGATATCCAGCGTCAGCCGGGCCACGCCCTCGCCCAGCGTGGGCGCCAGCACGGTAAAGCCGATCTGCGGCGTGGGCCCGCCGCGAAAATATTTCTGCCGGATCCGTTGCGCCAGTTGCAGTTGCACCGGCAGGCCGGGCGCGCCGATGACCGCGTCCGGGCCGTCCTTCCAGCGCCATTGCGGGGACTGGGTGTCCAGCAGCGGTTTGACGGTGCCGGTGTAGAGCGTCTCCAGACGCCCACCACTGCCGAACAACTCGCCGAAATTCTGCAGCGGAATCTCCACCTGCGCCTCCGGATCGAACGGGTAGCGGCCACGCACGAAATCCGTGCACACCTCGCCCACCGATTGCCTGACCTGCGCATCCAGTGCGGCGCGTGCACCCTGGGTCATCAAGGTGGCGCTGCTGCCGGCCAGGCTCTGCAGCCAGTCGGTCACCGGCGGTGGCAGTTGCGCCATTTCCTGCCGGGCCAATGCCAGTTGCGCGTTGGCCGCCGCGGCATCGCCGCCGCCCTGGGAGATCACCAGCAATTGCTTGCCGAGCTGATCGAGCACACTCAGCAGGTGATCCAGCGGCGTACTGCCCGGCGCGCCGGCGGCCAAGGCGTTGAGCGCGAGAAAATGCTCGCTGATCGCCGCACCCGGTGCCGGCGTGGCAGTGGCGGCACCATCGGCGGGCGTGGCCAGCGCGGCGCTCATCGCCGCCCCGCCAGGAAGTTTGGCCGCGGCGGCATTCGCCTTGGCGCCCGCCGAGCTGGCGGCAGCCGCCAGCGCGCGTTGCGCGGGGTCTGCCGGCGGTGCACGGTCCATTGCCTGGGTGTGCTCGCCCACCACGCCCAGCAGCAGCCGCAGTGGCGAACTGGGCCCGGCCAGCTTGGCGGCAGTGGCGCTGGCACCGGCCAGATCGGCCGAGGGACGCAGTTGCAGATCGGCCAGCAACGCATCCCAGAAACGGATGTAATCGGCCGTGTAGCGCTGCCCCACTTCGCGCACCAGCGTGGCTTTGGCGGACGCGTCCAGCGCGGTACCGCCGAATACCCAATCGTCGTGGCCGAAGCGTTCCACCGCCTGGCCGATGCCCTCGCGTTGCAAGGCCGCGAACACCGGCTGGGTGTACAGCGCCGGCACCGGGGTGGACAACGCCGTGCCACTGCGACGCACGAAGGTGTCGGCCAGCAGGCCCAGCGCTTTGTCCAGCCGCAACGGCGTGCCGTCCGGCGGGGTCAGCAACAGGTTGCCGTAGATCAGTGTCGACAGATCGGCGGCACGCAGGCTGGCGCGCGCCTGGGCGATGCGTTGGTTGTCCAGCGACAGTGCACGCACGTGCGTGGGCGACTCCGGCACCGCCTGCAGATGCGCACCCAGCGCCTGCTGCAAGGCAGGCTCGCGGGGGAATAATTTTTCGGCTTCGATCGCCGCCAGCGCGCTGAGTTGCGCCGGGTCCAGATGCTGCGGCTGGCCCAGCATCAGATAGCCCTTGAGCGTGTAGTACAGCGCCTGCGGCGCCTGCGCGTTATCGACCAGACCGGTGCGCAGGCGCACCGCCAAGGCCGGCAACAAGGTGGCGTTGAGCTGACGCAGATAGCCGGCCTGCACTTGCTCGCCCAACGCCTGGCCCTGGAACAACCCCATGCGCAACGCCCACGGCGCGCCAGCGTGATACTGCTGCGCCACCTTCACCACCGCCTGCGTCGCATCCGCTTGCTGCAGGGTGCGCGCAACGTACTCTGGCAGGCGGGTGGCGGCATTGGGATCGGGCACGGCCGGCCGCGCGTCCAGTGCAGCACGCACCTGCTGCAGGTACGCACGGTTGCCCAGGTAGCTGAGCCCCAACCCGGCCAGCACGGCGCCGGTCAGCAACGCCACGCCCGCGTACGCGGCGGCCTGCAGCCACGCCCTGCGGCGCTGCTGGGCGGGCGGAGTATTGGCCAGGCCGGATTCGCGCAGCACCACCTCGCGCAGCAGCCGCTCGACGAAGAAGGTGCGGCGTTGCGCGCCCGGTGCCTGCACGCGTGCTTCTTCCAGGCCGAAGGTGCGCGCCACCGCGCCCATCATGCGGTCGATCGGGGTGCCGTCCTGCGTGCCGGAGGTGAAGTACACCCCGCGCAGCAGCGGTGCCGGGCCGTACGCATTGCCGGCAAAGGTGCCTTCGACACATTGCCGTGCACGCTCGCCAAGAGCGGCAACCTGCTGCGGAAACGACAGGATCGCCGCACGCCGCAGGCGGTCGCGTTCCAGGTTCAGGCGCTCGAACAGGCGCGCACTCAGCTGCTGCTGCAGCACGCCGAATTCGTCGGCGAACCTGCGCGCCGCGTGCCCGTCCAGGGTCTGCGCCAGCGTAAATGTCATGCCCCACACCTGGTTGCGCTGCGCCGGCGTGAGATCGTCGAAGAACTCGCCGAAGCCGCCGATCAGATCGCACTTGGTGAAGATCAGATACACCGGCACGCTTGCCTGCAATTGCTCGGCCAGTTCGTCCAGGCGGCGGCGGATCGCCTGCATATGCGTGTCGCGCTCGGCATCGTCGAGCAGCAACAGGTCCGACATGCTCATCGTCACCAGCACGCCGTTGAGCGGGCGACGCGGGCGATGGCGTCGCAGCAGGCGCAGGAAATCGCGCCACGCACCCGCGTCCACCGCCTGATCCGAATCCTGGGTGGTGTAGCGCCCGGCCGTATCCAGGAACACCGCTTCGTCGGTGAACCACCATTCGCAATCGCGGGTGCCGCCGACGCCGCGCAACGCCGCATCGCCCATGCGCGCGGCCAGTGGAAACTGCAGCCCCGAATACTGCAGCAAGGTGCTCTTGCCCGAACCGGGCGGGCCGATCAGCGCATACCACGGCAACGTGTACAGATCGGCGCCACCGCGCCGCTTGCGCAACAACTGGATCGCCTGCTGAAAGCGCGCCTGCAACTGCGCGCGTTCCTGCCCGCTGCGCAGCTCGCGGTCGTCGTCGCGGCCGGGCGCCGCCAGTGCGCTGGACAAGGTCGCCGCACGCACCTGCCTGCGCCAGCGGCGCAGCGTCAGCACGCCCACCCACACCACCAGCAGCAACACGATCGCCAGCAACCGCGCCGCCACGTTGCTCAGCGGGCTCCAGCCGGCCAGCGCCACATACGGCCCACCCACCCACAGCAGCACCGACAGCAGGCATAGCGCCAGCAGGCCGACCACCACCGTTGCGCTCAGCTTGGACAACAGCGTCTTCATCGTCATTCCCCAGGCTGGAACAGGATCTCCACGCGGCGGTTGCGCGCGCGGTTGGCCGGCAATTGCACCGGCTGTGCGATCGGTTGCGAATCGCCAGCGCCAATGGCTTCCACCCGCCCCGGCGTGCTCAGCTGCGCCTGCAACACCTGCGCAAGCGCCTGCGCACGCGCTGCCGACAAGGCGTAGTTGTCCTGGAAGCGCAGCGAACGCACCGGTACGTCATCGGTGTGCCCGACCACGATCACCCGCCCCGGCAATTGTTCGATGGCCGCAGCAATCTGCGCGATCACGCCGCGTTGCTGCGGCTCCACCTCCACGCCGCCGGAGGCGAACATCGCCGCGCTGCTCAGGCGCACCCGCGTCTGCCCGTCGGCCTGTTCGTCCACGCGCAACAGGCCGGCGCGTTCCTGCGCGGAGAGCAACTGCTTGAGTCGCACCGGCGGTGGCGGCACAGGCGCGGCGTCCGGCGGTGTGGCCGGCGCAAGTCCCCATTGCGCGGCTTGCGCACTGATCGGTGCGGACAGGCTGTTCAAGCGCGCCTGCAACCAGACGAACGCCACCACCAGCACGCTCAAGCCCAGCAACGCCGCCGCCCACACCGGCAGGTAACGGCCCAGCCGGCGGCGGTCTTCCACCCCGCGCCAGCGCGGCGCCAGGCTCTCCGGTGCGGGGCCGCGTGCAGCGCGGATGCGGCGATACACATCGTCCTGGATGGCCGCCAGCGTCGCGATGCCGCCGGCCTCGATCTGGTAACGGCCCACGAAGCCCAGCGCCAGGCACAGATACATCAGCTCGATCAAGTCCAGATGCCGCGGCACATCCGCGCACAGGCGCTCCAGGATCTGGAAGAACTTGGCACCGCCGTACGATTCGCTGTGGAAGGTCACCAGCAAGGTCTTCTGCGACCAGCCGCTGCGCTCGCCCCACGGTGCGTTGAGCACCGCTTCGTCCAGCAGCGCGCACAACACGTAGCGCGCGGCGGTGACCGCCTCCACCGGGGCGCCGCCATCGCGCGCACGGTGTTCGAAGCGGCGCACCTGCGCCATCACCTGCTCGCGCAAACGCGCCACATCGGGCGATTGCGCGCTGTGGCGCAGTTGCACCGCCAACAGCAGCAACGGCGTGGCCGCCTGCACCAACGGGTTGACGCTGCGGCCCAGCAGTTCGCTGATGTCGGTGTCCTCGCTGGGCACGCCGGTGCCCTCTGCGGCCGGCAGCGGTGCGGCGTAGGCAGGCGCCAGATCGGCAACAGGTCGGCGCATGCTCAGCTCCGGATCGCCCACAGTTGCAGGTCCAGCCCGGCGAATTCGCTGCCGAAGTGGAATGCGATACCGCCGGAGGTCTTCAGCGTTCGCCACAACGCTGCGCTCTTGTCGAACTCGAAATACAGATAGCCGGCGTGATACGGAATCTGTCGCGGCGCCACCGGCATGGGCGTGGCCACGATGCCGGGCAACTGCAGATTGACCAGGTCGCGAATCTGCTCCACCGGCCCGATCTTGGCGTGCGCGGGCAATTGCCGGCGCAACTCTTCGCTGGGCATATCGGCCTTGGCCGCGAGCACGAACGCCGCGCTGTCGAGCAGGCCCGGGTCCGGCACCATCGCCACCCACACGCCGAACTTGCGCGCCTGGATCGGGAGCGGCGTGGCGGTCTGTTCGAGCACTGCGCTCAAACTGCTGCGCAAGGCGGCGATCACCGGCTCGAAGCTGTCCTGCTGCGATTCGTGCCGATACGCAGGCCATGCAGGCGGGCGTTTGCCGGCAGCGGTGAACGTGCTCAACTCACCGGCCAGCGCCACCAATGCACGGAATAGTTCTTCCGGATGCGCCAATTGCGCTGCAGCCCAATGCGCCATCTGCGGCTGCCAACGGTTGACCAGCTGCAACAGCAGAAAGTCCGCAATATCGGCAGCACCGCCGCGGTCGGTGAGCGTCACGCGCGACGCCAGCGCTTCGCCGCGCTGATGCAGCAGCCCAACCAACTCGGTCAAGAACATGGTCAAGCGCGGCGCGGCCTGGCACACCATCGCGCTGGGAATGAAATGCGGGTCCAGCACCACCTGACGGTCGGCGCGCGTCTCGATGATGCGCGCCACCGCGATGCGGTCCAGCCCCTCCAGCGGTTGCGAGTGCGGCAGCAGCCGCGTGCTCAGCCCGCCGACTTCCATCAACACCGCTTCGCTGGTGCTACCGGAGGCATCGTTGCTTTCGGTCTCGCGCACGCGGTAGCGAAACAGCTGATCGGCCGGCGATTCCGGGCGCCCGAGTTCGGGCTGCGCCGGCACCCGCAGCGGCACGGTGAGATAGACGATCTGGTCGCGGCAGTTGGGCTCGACCTCCAGCGCAACCGGCAGCGGGTCGTCGCCCGGCATCGCGAACGGCGTGCCATCGGCGAACACGCCACGCGCGCGCCGCAGGCCCAGCTTACCCACCGCCAGCAGGTCGGCCTCCCATTCCAGCTCGCTCACGCCCCAGGCATGCGGCCGCAACCGCGCGGCGCGCAGGTCGACGTAGCGCTCCAGGTAGCGCTCCTGTTGCTGTAGATGCTGCGGGCGGAGAAACAAGCCCTCGCTCCACACGACCTTGTTGTTCTGCATGATGCACTCGCTGAGAAAAGGTCGGCCACCGATGCAGCGCACAGGCATCGCACCGCGTCGCATGCGGCCTGCCAGGCGCGCCTGCAGGCACGTCTGCGCGCTGCGTTGTTGGGTGCATTGAGGTGCGTTGCATGCTGCACGCCCGGCGGTCGTTGCCGACGCAAGCCCCGCACTGCCGATGCGTGTCGGTGGAGCGATTCTGCGGCGCACCCGAGGTGCTCACCCGTCAAAATGTCTCAGCCCCCCGGCCTCGACCGCAGGCAGCGATATCATCCATCCGAAGCGGTATCAGGCTGCCGCCCAACTCACATCGGCGGAACCCTCGCCGAACCATGGAGAACGGGAAGATGTGCGGGACGACTGCCGCTCCAGCCAGCGACGCCATTGGCGTGCTCTGAAACCCGATTCGCTCAACAACATCGCCCGACGTCAGGCATCGGATCGTTTTTCTCCAAATCTGCAAGCCCGCCAGCGATGACGACACACGTTGGCGGAGGGCAACAGATCGGGCCGCGATCAATCGCGCTCGACCAAAAAGCGATCGGCGATTTGATGCAGGCCGTCGTCGACTGGTGGGCCAATCAGTGCCGCCGTGCCGATTTCAGGCGCGCCAGTTGCGCTTCGTAGGCACGCGCGAACTCATCGCCGAACAGGCGACGGAAGCAGTCGTCCGGATCGCTGCGCAGCTGCTCGAAGTTGTCGCGGTAGCGTTCCCAATAACGCCCTTTGCCACCGAAACCCAGGCGCTTACCGCCGGCGTCGGCTTCCTGCTCCAGGCGGTCCGGGCTGAAGTGGAACAGCATGGCGTCGAAGGCCGCGCGCATGCCGGCCAGCATCGCCATCTGATGGCAGCGGATATCGTCGAAGGCATCTTCGAACGCTGGCACCCCGGACAGAAACGACGCGCTTGGCGGTGCGAGCAACTTCTGCAGCGCATCGTCGGCGGTGGCGGCGAACTTGAGCGGGTTGTTCTCCGAGCGTTGGATCACCGTGACCGGCAAGCGAAAGGTGTTCTTGATCTCTGCGCGTGCACGCAGCACATCCATGACGCCATCGACCACGATGGCGAAGATGCGATCCAGCTCCGGCGGCACTGTTGTTGCCGCCGATGATGCGGTTGCAACCGACACGGCCGCCGCCGGCGGCGCGAATGGCGAGGCCACCGGCGCGGCCATGGGCGATGGCGCGGATGGCGCAAAATCGCCCAGCGTCATGTCCCAGTTTTCCGGCAGGGTGGCGCGCGCATCGGGACTGGCCGGTGGACGGAAATGGTCGTGGCTGGGGTTGCTCTGATTCCACGCGCTGGGGCTGGCATCGGGTGCCGGTGCAGGCAACGGGTCGAGCAGGCGCAACGGATCCAGCTCGCGAGGTGCGCCGCTCAGCAACACATCGTCCAACAACGGGTCCACTGCAGGCCGCGCAGAAGGCGGCGTGCCGAACTCCAGCAGATCCAGGTCCGCGGTGGCGGAGGTGGCACGCCGCGTCGACGGCAGCGGCGCAACCTGGGTGCGGTCGTCCATCGCATCTGGCAGCGGGTCGAATGCCGGCGCCGGCGTCGGGGACGCAGCCAGCGATTGCACCTGCACCTGGATCTCGAAGCTGTCCAGCTGCAGGCGGTCGCCATCGCTGAGCGCGGACGGGTCCGCACGCGTCAACGCAGTGCCGTTGAGCGACATGCCGTTGGTGCTGCGGTCTTCGATGAAATACATCCCGTTGAGGAAGCGCACCACCGCATGCGTGCGCGAGACACCGGGCGCGGCCAGCACCCAATCGCTCTCGTCGGAGCGGCCGATGCTGCCGCCGGTGCCGGCAAAGCGCTTCTGCGCGCTGGCGCCGAATTGCGCGGCATGCGCCCCGCTGACGGTGAGGATCAACTGCGAACTGGACACGCCATGGGCTCCTGAAGACGGTCATCGAGGGTTGCGGCCGGCAAGCGTGTATGCCGGCAGCAAAGGCTGGGTGCACCGGTGGCTGCCGCATGCATGCGGCAAGCAGACAGCGGATGCACAGACCTGTGTCCGCCGATACGGATCGGCGCGCGCGCCCAGAGCAATCGGCCTGCGCAAGATGGTCTGCTGGCGCCGTCTCCGAGCGCGGATAGCACACCCACACGCGCAGCCAAACGCCAGCGGCAATTGGCGCAGTCGACGTCGCCCGTTCGGCGAGGCGACTTCATGGCGCCCCCACACTGGTCAGCAACTCCATGGCATGCGCTGCATAGCCGCTGCGCCGCGCTTCCAGCTGCGCCGGCTCGCGCGCGGCCAGCAAGGTGATGGCGGCGGCCACCGCGCGCGCCGTGAGATGGTCGGCCGGCGGCACGGGCGTGGTCTGATGCGGCGGCGCCAGACTGCCGCCGGACCAGGCCACTGCCGCCGCCAGCCACGCACCCAGGGAGACATAGCCGCCGGCATGCGCAAATGCCTGCGCGGCGCGACGATGCGCCTCGCTTGGCTCGCGCACCCACTTCTCGGCCAGTGCCGCGCCGGCACGGTCTTCCTCGTCCAGGGTTTCGCCGCGCACGCATTGGCACAGCCAGGCTACCGCGTAGCGCTTGGGCAGCAGGCGCGCGAGCAGCTTGATGGCATCTTCGCCATGACCGCTGGCCAGCAGCGCGCTGACCGCCGCCTGCGGCGCGATCGGCGTGCGCAGCTGCGCGCGGGCGGGCGCAGACAACTGCATCTGCGCACAGGCCTGCGCCAGCGAGAGCGTGGGCGCGCTCATCCGATCATGATCAGGCCGCCGGCGACCTGCACCAAGGCGTCGGCCTTGATGCTGACCAACGGGCCCTTGAGCGTGGCCGAGGCACCGGCGTCGGCACTGAGCATGCCGCCGGAGGTCAGTTTGAGCGTGGCATCGCCAGCCACCTCGGTGGCCGGCGATTTGGCCTGCAGCTGTGCATTGGCAAGGAGTTTGATGGCGGTGGAGGTGATCTTGGCTTCCGAACTGGCATCGACCAGGATCTTGATGCCGCTCAACACGATCTCGCCGTTCTGTTTCATCACCAGGCGCGCGCTGCCGGTCACCAATTCGATCTCTTCGCCGGCTTTCAGCAGCAGCTTCTTGCCGACATCCACGCTGTCGTTGTTGTCGATCTGCGCACGACGGTCGTGCTTGACCGTCAGCACCCGATCGTTGTCGATGGTGCTGGTGTGATCGTGCTGCACTTCTTCGCGCAGATCGCGTTGCGCACGCAGGTAGAGCTCTTCTGCGCCAGCCTTGTCTTCGAAACGCAGCTCGTTGAAATCGGCAGTGCCGCCCAGCAGGCTGCGGCTGCGCACGCCGCTTTGGGTCTTGTTGTCGGGCAAGGAAAACGGCGGCGCATGGTCGCCGTTGTAGACGCTGCCCACGATCAGCGGGCGGTCCGGGTCGCCTTCCAGAAAGCTCACCACCACTTCCTGCCCCACGCGCGGCAGGCTCATCGCGCCCCAGCCCTTGCCCGCCCACATCGAGGCCACACGCACCCAGCACGACGGCGCGGCATGCGGGCGTGCCGCAGCGGCCCAGTGAAAGGTCACCTGCACGCGGCCATGCGCGTCCAACGCAATGTCCTCGTCGGTGTCGCCGGTCACCACCGCCGTCTGCAGGCCGGCAATGATCGGCGTTGCGGTGCGTTGCAGGCTACGGAACGGCAGCCGGCTTTCCATCACCTGCACCCTGCTGGAAAACGGCGGCTCGCCGCCAGCATGTTCGGGCGCGGCCAGCGTGGTGTGCGCCGACAGCACCAGATATTCCTGCTTGAGTTCGGCACGCGGAAACCCGCGCAAGCGAAACAAGGCACCGACCATCAGGCCGCAGGCATTGGTGGTGGCTGCATGGCTGGCGCGCTGGACGTTGTGCGCCTCGGTGCGCACCTGCATGTAGCGGTTACCGTCGGCCTGCACGGTATGCGCGCCGGGGTAGTCGAAGGCGATCAGACCATCGACGGTGTGCAACTGTTCGCCGCTGGCGTCGGCCTCGGCGGCCAGCGATGCACGCGGCTGCAGCGGGTCATAGTCGGTGCTGCCATGCTGGCTGGAATGTACGCCGCGCGCACTGCGCCAATGGCTCACCACCGAGCGCATCAGGCGCCGGTCGTCGGTGCCCGGCGGCACATAGGGCAAGCTGTCCACGCCATTCTTCGCTGCATGCGCACCCAGCGCATCGGCCAGCACCAAGGTATGCGCGCTGCGGGTATGGGTGAAGTAGTAGTAGATGCCTTCGCGTTCCAGCAGCCGGCTGATGAAGCTGAAATCGTCCTCGCGGTATTGCACGCAGTAGGTGCGCTTGGCGTACTGCGCGCTCAACTGCTGCTGCACATCGCCGTAGCCGATCTCGCCCAGCACGCTGGCGACGATCTCCGGCACGCTCATGTCCTGATAGATGCGGCAGTCGCGGCGCTGGGTCAGCAGCCAGGGTTTGGGCACCACCTGCAGCTCCAGCACGGCGTAATCGAGCGCATCGACCACGGCGTAGCCGTTGTGCGCGCAACTGGCCACCATGCCGTGATACCAGCGCTGTTCGCCCTCGCCATCGGCCAGTTGCACCGCCACTGGCGTGCCAAGCAGATCACGCAGGTTGGGCTGCAACTCGGTGCACAGCGCATCGATGCGGTAGTCGAATAGCTGCCCCAACGCTTCGCTGGCCTGCATGCGATGCAGCAACAGGCGCTCGCCAAGGTCGGAGTGCAGCGTGATGGTGCGCGGCATCGAAGCATCCACAGGTGATGGGGCAACGCACGTTGCGCTGACCGACGGCGCCGCGTTGCGCCCGCGCGTGCAACGGCAGGCGGCTAAAGGCACGGCAACCGTCACGCACATGCTCACATGCGTGCATGCGGCAAAGCCGACATTTCGTCTCAGGCCGGCCCAGGCGTGCGCGCGGTCACGACCCAGCCGTGCACCGGCTGGCCGCGTTCGCTGCGCAGCACGTCCAATTCCAAAGCGATCGGCTGCAGACCAGCGCCTTGCAATGCGGCGCGCACATGCGCATGGCTGTGCCGATAGCGCCCGCTGGCATCGAGTTCGACCCGGTCGCTACGCTCCTCCAGCGCTTCGACCGTGAAGCCCAGCACGCCCCCTGGCGTGAGCGCGCCAGCAGCGGCAGCGAGCACCGGCTGCAGCACACCGAAGTACACCAACGTGTCGGCCGAACCGATCACATCCCACCGCGCGTTCTGCAATTGCAGGTATGCGGTAAGTTCGGCCACCTCGAGGCGATCGTAGCCACCGCGTTGGCGTGCCTTGGCGACCATGCCCGGCGACAGGTCCACACCCACCAGTTCACGTGCATACGGGCGCCACAGCGGCGCACACAGCCCGGTGCCGCAGCCGGCATCGAGCATGCGCAGGCCTGCATGCGGTGGCGCAAGGCAGGCCGCCAATGCCTCGGTCAGCCGTTGCGGCGCGCGGTACTCCAGGTGATGGAGCAACTGTTCGTCGAAACTGTCGGCAAAGCCATCGAACAGTTCACGCACATAGGTATCGCCGGCACGCGGCGGCGGTTCGGCGCCGCCGCAGGCCGCCAGCATATGCGTCGCCACCGCGTTGCCCGGCTCACGCGTGAGCCAGTCGCGGTACACCGTCTGCGCCTGCGCCTGCTCGCCCAACAGGTAGAGCCCGGTGCCCAGCGCCTCGCGGGCGTGCAGGTTGTCCGGTGCCAACGTGCAGGCCTGCTGCAGGCACTGCACCGATTGCTGCAAATGTTCGGCGACCTGCGCGTTGTTGCGCAGGAACAGGCCGAGCAGGTAATGCGCATGCGCGGACTGTGGATAGGTGTGCAACAAGGCCGCATAGGTGACGAAGGCTTCTTCGCCGCGCCGCTGCGCTTCCAGTACCGCTGCCAGATTCGCCAGTGCATCGGTATGTGCAGGCGCCAGCGCCAGTGCGCGGCGATAGCAGTGTTCGGCATCGCGCAGGCGGCCGCATTCGCGATGCACGTTGCCCAGGTTATTGCAGGCATCCGGTTGCGCGGGCGCCAGCGTCAACGCCCGGGTGATGGAGGCCACTGCTGCGTCGCTGTTGCCGCGCTGATGCAGCAGGATGCCCTGGTAATGCAGCGCGTCGGCATGTCCGGGCTGATCGTCCAGCAGCTGCGTATACAGCTGCGCGGCATGTTCGAGCTGGCCACGACGGTGCGCGGCGATCGCCTGCTGCAGTGCCTCGGGGTGTGACTGGGTCGCAGTTTGCATGAGCTTCTCCAAAGACACGGCAACCGGTGGTGCGGGTACGAACCTGAGCGCGGAGCGGCACGGCATTACGCCTGCAACGATCAGCCGACACCACGACCGTGGTGCTGACGCGCCGGGGCAGCCACTGCCTGGAATCGCTGCGGACACTGGCAGGCTTGAGTAACTGCGCATGGGCGCGATCGGCGGACAACTGGCGGCAGCCTGCCACCGCCCCGCCCCACCGCACCACTCACCCGATCAGCACGGTGAAGCAGCCCAGGGTGATCACCCCGCAATGCGCGGTACTGTCGCCCAGCCGCGCAGCAGGCTGGCCTGCGATCAACACGGTCGGTGCGCCCGCCACGATGCTGTCCGGCGAGCCGACGCATACCGCCATGTCGCCCAGCCGCGCCGCCGGCAGGCCGCCAATCAATACCGTCGGCGCGCCGGGGCTGACGATCGGCCCGCCCACATGCGGCACCACCCCGGTCACCATGGGGCAGACATGCAAATCGGTCAGGCGCGCGGCAGGTTGCATCGGCACGCTTGGGTAGTGGCCATGCACGGCACTATCCCGCCAGGCCGCGCCGGTCACCCGACAATTCGTCTCAGCGCTGCGCCACCGAGGTCGTGGTCTCTGCCTCACGGCTGTCCGCCGGCGGCGTCGCCGAGGCCAGGGTCTGGCGCGCGGCACGCAGTGGCGCGTCTGCATCGCCGAAAATGCCGGTAAGAATCTGCAATGCCTGCTGTGCATGGTCGCGCGCCGCCACGGTCTGGCCCAGCCTGCGCTCGGCTTCGGACATGCCGCGCAGGATCTCGGCCGTTTGCGGATGCGCGCGCCCCAGCACACGCTCCGATGCGGTGAGCGCGGCGCGCTGTTCGGCCAGCGATGCTTCCACCTGGCCGTCGTCCAGCAGCCAGAACGCATGGTTGCTGCGATAGGCGATGGTGGCCGGTGCATCGTTGCCGAAGGCCGCCCGCGCGCGCTCCAGCGCCCTGCGGTAGTACGGCCCGGCTTCGGCCACCTTGCCCTGCTGCCGCAATGCGCCGGCCAGGTTGCCTTCGATCATCAAGGTGTCGGCGGCGCTCTCGCCATACAACCTGCGTGTGACCCGCAGCAGCGGGACGAGTTCGGCTTCGGCACCGGCAAAGTCGCGCTGCATCAGCAGGAACACTGCCAGGCTGTTGCGCATCGACACCACCAGTGGATGCTCGGGCCCGCGCATGGCCATGCGCTCGCGCAACAGGCTGCGCTGCAAGGCGATCGCCGGCACCAGCTGGCCGTTATCGGCCAGCATGGCGGCGTAGCTGTTGCCGGCGTCGATACGCTGGTCCGCGCTGCTGGAGGCATTGGCCAGCGCAGCGACATAGGCATGCCGGCTCTGTGCCAACGCATCGCGCATGCGGCCCTGTTCGCGCAGGGCCCATGCCAACCACGCACGCAGCTCGTTGCCCATGGCCTGTTGTTGCGCATCGCCATGTGCTGCCTGTGCAATGCCCTGGCGCAAGACGCGCTCGGCGTCGCCGGGTTTGCCGTCACCGGTGAGCGCCTGTCCCAGCATGGAAGCGGCCTTCAACGCCGGCAGGCTGCCCGCGCCGGCGGTCTGCTGCGCCAGGGTCTGTGCGATGCGCAGATGCTCTACGGCCTGCGGGAAATTAGCCAGCGCAATGAGCGTGCGGCCCAGCGTCAGTTCCACCTGGGTGCGCGCATCGGGCTGGTCGGCCAGCTCGCGCGCCGCACGCTGCGAGGCCTGCTGCATCACGCGCAGCATCAGGGTCTTGTCCAGGTCGCGCGCCACCCCGGGGTCCACGCTGGACAACACCGAACTCATGAAATCGCCGGTGACCTGCGCGCGTTGCGCATCGCGCGCGGCCTGCTGCAGCGACCACAGCGTGGCCCCCAGGCCGGCGACCACGGCGATCGCAGCCAGGCCGGCGGCGACGACGCCGCTGCGATGACGCTGAGTGAACTTGCGCAGCCGCAGCCAGCGGCTCGCCTGCAGGGCGCGCGGCGGGTAACCGTCCAGCCAGCGATGCAGATCGTCCAGGAGCGCAGATACCGATGCGTAGCGCGCACCCGGTTGCGGTTCCAGGGCGCGCAGCACGATCGCATCCAGCCCGTCGCGCAGTTGCTCGTGTAATTTTTGGTAGGTGGTCGCGCGCGCCGCGCAGATGCGCGCACTCGCATCGGCCGGCACTGCTGCCACCCGCTGCGACGGCGGCTGCGGCACCCCGTCGCGTCCGGCCACTGGCGCCAGCCCGCAACTCAATTCGTAAAACATCGCTCCCAGCGCATAGATATCGCTGCGTGCGTCCACATCCTGCGCGCCGCGTGCCTGCTCCGGGCTCATGTAGCCCGGCGTGCCGCGATCATGCGCGTAGGTCATGGCCGGGTTGGTCGCATCGACGGCGATGCCGAAGTCGATCACCCCTGGCATCGGCCGCCCGTCGATCTCGCTGACCAGCACGTTGCTGGGTTTGAGGTCGCGGTGGATCACGCCCTTCTGATGCGCGTGCTGGACTGCCTCGCTGACACGCAGCATCAGCAATACGCGCGCATGCAGCGACAGGCGGTGTTCGTCGCACCACCAGGTGATCGGCTCGCCGCGCAGGTATTCCATCACCAGGTACGGCTGGCCGTGGGCATCGGTGCCCACGTCGTGTATCTGCGCGATCGCCGGGTGCACCATCTGCGCCAGCAGCCGGCACTCGAATTCGAACAGTGCACGGCCCTGCGCATCCAGCGCATCGGCAGCCACCAGCTTGATCGCCACCTCGCGCTCGTACGCGCCATCGGCACGGTGGCCCAGATACACCTGGCCCATGCCGCCAGCGCCGATCAGGCGGTCGATCGCCCACGCACCGAAGCGTGTGCCGGCCGGCAGTTCCGGTAATGGCGCACGCAATGCGGCGGCGGCCTGTTTCAATGGCGCCCGCACGCGCAAGGTGGCCTGCGATTCCACCGCCAGCATCGCCAGCAGTTCGTCACGCAAGCTGGCGTCGTCGCCGGCCTGCGCGCGCGCGAATGCCTCGCGCTCAGCCGCAGGCAGCTGGCAGGCCCGGTGAAACAAGGCTTCCAGGCGTTGCCACGCGGTGGCCGCCAGGCTCACAGCTGCGCCGCCAGCCACACCCTGGCAAAACGCAGATCGCGCTCCAGCGTCGGCACCGACACCTCCAGCTGTTCGGCGGCCTCGGCCACGCTGAAACCCACCAGCTCGGTCAACGCGAATGCCTTGGCTTTGCGCTCGTCCACCTGGGCCAGCTTGTCGAAGGCATCGGCCACCAGCATCAATGCCTCCGGCCGTGCGGCGCCGTCGGACAGGCTGATGGTCAGCGTCACCGCCTGCCCCAACCGCTTGGCGCTGGCCTGCTGGCGCGCCAGATCCACCAACAGGTGGCGCATCTGCAGCGCAGCCACCGAATAGAAATGCGCCCGCGAACGAAAACCCTGCTGGCCCTGTTCCAGCCGCATCCACGCCTCGTGCACCAGCTCGGTCGCCTGCAGGCCGGCGCGCCCGTCGCGACGCAGTTCGCGCATGGCGGTGGCGCGCAGCACGTCATAGACCTGGCGCGCCAATGCGTCGCCCGCGCCGGGTTCGTCGCGCTGCCAGGCCTGTAACAATTCGGTGATCGGCAGCTCGGACATCCAAGCCCATCTCGCCTGCGTGGACACGCAGTATCCCGCATTGGCGCCAACGCGGAACGCGCAGCCGGTAACCGATTGGATTCCCGATCGCCGCGCCCCCGACAGCGCGGAGGCGCCCAGGCAGGCGACGAGGTGTCGCTGGCAGCCGGGTCCGCCTCAGGCACGCCCAGCCTGCCCCACGGCAAAGCGCGACCTCCGGACGCCGCGGTATCGGGTAGCGGCGGCGGCGTGAGCAAGCACAGGCCTGTGCCCGCCTGCGTGCCTGCCGCCAAGTCATGGGCAGCAACCGCGTCACCGCGACGTCATACGACGCCGCTAGCCTGCGCCCCTGCAATCGGCCGGAGGTTGGGGTGTCGGCACATCCAAAGCGCGCCTGGGCACGTCTGTTCACCGAGCATGGCCCGGTGCTGCGCGGCTTCTTCGTGCGCCGCGGAGCAAACGAGGACGCCGAAGACCTGGTCCAGGAAACCTATCTGCGCCTGCTGCGTGCACATCAGCAGCCGGGCCAGACCATCGCCAACCCGGAAGCGTATCTCTATACCGTGGCGGTCAATCTGGCGCGCGAGCAGGCAGCGCGGCGCAAGCAGGCGCCGCTGCGTATCGAGGACATGGAACAGTTCGCGCAACGGCTGGTGGCCGGTGACGATGTCGAAGACAGCGCCCAGCGGCGACAGCGCCAGCAACGCCTGCAGACCGTCCTGGCCGGGCTGCCCGAGCGCGTGCGTGCGGTGCTGGTGATGCAGTACCGCGACGGCCTGAGCTACAGACAGATCGCCGAACGCCTGGGTGTGTCCTCGCATATGGTCAAGAAATACGTGGTGCGCGGCCTGTCGGCCTGTCGATCGGCGCTGGCCGACGAGGGAGCGCAGTGGTGGTGAGCGTCGCGTCGCAGGCGGCGCGCCGCCTGACCGAGGAAGCGGCACACTGGCATGCGCTGCAGCGCATGCAGCCGCTGGATGCCGACCAGCAGGCGCGTTTCATGGAGTGGCTGACCGCCTCGCCGGCGCATGTGCGCGAATACCTGGCGGTGACGCGGGTGGCCGGTGCGCTCGGCGAGGCGTTGGATGCGATGGCGCTGGATGTCGAGGCGCTGCTGCAGGCCGAGCGCCAACGCGATACCGGGCCGGCGCGCAACGTGGTGGCGCTACCATTGCCGCCGCGGCGTCCCGTCGCCGCAGGGGGAACCGCGCGATCGCGGTCGGCGGCACGCCGGTCGCACTGGCATGTCGGTCTGGCCGCCATGCTCGGTCTGCTGACGGTGCTCGGCGGCTGGGCCTGGCCGCGCACCACGACCTATGCGACGGCACATGGCGAACAACGCCGCGTGCAACTGGCCGACCGCAGCGTGGTGTTCCTCAATGCAGACACGCGCATCCAGGCCACCATAACGCCGTGGTCGCGCCACCTGCAGTTGCTGCAGGGCCAGGCGAGCTTCGATGTCGCCCCGGATCGGCGTCCGTTGCAGGTCCGGGCGCTGGACCTGCGCGTGGAAGACATCGGCACCGCGTTCGACATTGCGCTGCATGGGCAGCAGGCACGCATCGACGTGTCTGCCGGTCGCGTGCATGTCTGGCGCGCCGACCGCCCGGCGCAGCCGATGCTGGCCAACCTGGGTGCAGGACAAAGCGCGCGCATCGATGGCGCCGGCCAGGTCCAATTGAGCAATGAAGATGTCGCCACCATGCATGCGTGGCAGCAGCAACGCATCGTCTTCCGCGACGAGCCGTTGCGCAACGTGGCCGAAGACTTCAATCGCCTCAACCGCATCCAGCTGCATATCGACGATCCGCGCGCCGGCGCGATGCGCCTGACCGGCAATCTGCGGAGCGACGATCTCGCCGGCCTGCACGCGTTTCTCGCACGGCAGCCCGGCCTGCGGCTCGAACAGCAAGCCAGTGCGCTGCACATCGTCAGCCGTGCACCACCGGCGACCGCCAACCGGTAAGGCCCGCCGCCAAGGCGACCGACACGCTGGCGCTCACGTGCGTGCAGAAGTCAGCACTGCAGGCACCGCCGCATTGCCCGGCGTGTGCCTGCCGTGGGTCGGCACGCCGCGGCGTCGCACTTTCATGCCTGTTCCCATCGCAGATTCGCGCTGACGTATCTGCGCACCGAACCGCTGGCACCCGGAGTGACGCAATGCGATCTAGGCGTGCGCATCGCGCTGCATGGCGCCGCGCAACGCAACGATCGACGCAATCGGCGATCGAACCGCCAAGCTGCTTTTCGCCGGGCAACACGGGCCTGCATGCCCTCCACGGCACGCGCACGCCTGCGCCCCTGCACGTGTCACAGAAAATTCATGGAAACACGGTGCCCGACTCGGCTTGTCGCGCCTCGTAGATGGGGTAGTCGCCGCATCGCCCCATGCGCGTGTGCGGCGCCCCTCTCCCTCTGCCTGGAAGTGACGATGCGCCGCTGCCTGTTCCTGTCCGTTGCCCTTGCCCTGCATGCCGGTGCTGCCGGCGCCCAGACGCCACCCGTCGCGGTCACTGCCATTCCCGCACAACCGCTGGCACGCGCGCTCAATACGCTGTCGCGCCAGACCGGTCTGCAATTCGTCTACGCGGCCAGCGTCGGCGCCGAGCGTCAGAGCCGTGGCACCACCGACGGCGCAGCACCCGAGCAGGCATTGCAACAACTGCTCGATGGCACCGGCCTGCGCTACCGCTATCTCACGCCCACCACGGTGACCATCGAACCGGACACCGCCACCAGCCAGGCGCCGGCTGCAACGGTGCCGGCTGCGCCAAGCAGCACGCCGATCGCCGCCGGTGCACCGGTGCGCGAACTGGACAGCATCCAGGTGCTGGGCAGCTATGCCGGCAGCCTCAGCGCCGCGCTGCGCGAGAAGCGCTATGCCGACAGCGTGGTGGACGTGATCGCCGCCGAAGACATCGGCAAGCTGCCGGCGCAGAACGTGGCCGAAGCCCTGCAGCGCGTGCCGGGCGTGTCGATCGTGCGCGACCGCGGCGAAGGCGTGTACGTGCGTGTACGCGGCCTGGGACCGAATTTCCAGGTGACCACGCTCAACGGCCAGACCATGGCAGTCAACGAAAACGTGCGCACCTCCGGCCAGACCGGCCGCCAGTTTCGCTACGACACCTTGCCGGCGGAACTGGTCTCCGGCCTGGACGTGATCAAGAGTCCCACCGCCGATCTGGACGAAGGCGCCATCGGCGGCATCGTCAACGTACGCACCTTCCGCCCGCTGGAACTGGGCAAGACCTTGCTCAACACCTCGCTGGAATCCAGCCAGGCGCAACGCACGCATGCCAACGACCCGCGCGTGTCCGGCCTGTTCAACTGGGTCAATGCCGAGGGCACCTTCGGCATGCTGGTGTCCGGCGCATATGCCCAGCGCAGTCTGCGCCAGGACCGCGTCAACGAAGTGAGCTGGGATTACTACCCCAGCGGCGTGCCGGGTGCGCCAGGTGCGTATTACCTGCCCACCGGCCTGCGCCCGACGCTGGAACTGGAGCAGCGCGAACGCACCGGCGTGGCCGCCTCGTTGCAATGGCGCCCCAGTGCCGCCTGGGAAACCAATCTGGACCTGCTGTATGCCAAGCAGACGGTGCACTACGACGAATACAGCCTGGGCGTTGGCTTCGACGGTGTGTCCAAGATGAGCAACCTGCAAGTGGACCACGGCGGCGTGACCGGCTTCGACTATCGCAATGGCCAGGTGCAGGTCTCGCGCGAGACCTCCGGTATCACCGACGACAATCGCAGCGCGCGCCTGTCCAGTACCTGGAATGGCGATCTGTGGACGCTTGGCGCAGTGGCGTTCCACTCGCAGGCACACAGCGACGACTCCGACCCGATCCGCCGCACGCGCCTGCGCAGCGCCAGCAACCTGTCGATGCGCGTGGAGATGCCGCAGGCCGACGACGACAACGTGCCGAACTGGAGTTTCACCAATGGTTTCGATCCGACCAACCCGGCCAGCGTCAGCGGACGCCGGCTGGAATGGCGGCAGATCGATGCGCGCGACAAGGAAGACGCGCTGCAGCTGGACGCCAAGCGCACGCTCGGCGATGGCTGGCTGCGCGACATCAAGTTCGGCGCCAAGTACCGCGAGCGCTCGCGCACCTATGATCGTGTCGACCTGCTGCTCAACCGCATCGCCGGTGTGCGCTTTCCGGGCAGCTATTTCACCGCGCTGCCGGTGAGCGACATGCTGGTCGACGGCAAGGGCACGCTGCCACGGCAGTGGCTGGCGCCGATCGAAGCGCCGTTCTGGAACGACTGGCCCACAGCCGCCGACCTGAGCGGCACGCCCAACAGCGCCGACCTGCAGAATTCCTGCGAGGTGCGCGAGACGATCGGCTCGGCGTATGCGATGACCGACGTCGGCGGCACCCTGGCCGGGCGCGATGTACGCGGCAATCTCGGCGTGCGCTTGGTGCGTACCGAGCAGACCACCGACGGCCATGCCGACCTCGACGGCGCCGCCCAGCCGGTGCATTTCGCGCGCAGCTACACCAACGCGTTGCCCTCGCTCAACGCCGCCTGGGACGTGCGCGATGACATGGTGCTGCGGACCTCCGCGGCCAAGGTGATCACCCGCCCGGATCTCACCGACCTGTCGTCCAAGCTGACCTTCAATTCCAGTGGCGAAGTGCTGACCGCCAGCGGTGGCAATCCGGCGCTGCGTCCGTTCGAAGCCTGGCAGTACGACCTGACCTTCGAGTGGTACATCGACGGCACCTCCGCGCTGACTGGCGGTGTGTTCTACAAGGACATCTCCAGTTTCATCCAGACCCAGCTGTCGTATCTGGATTACCAGGGCCAGACCTACCTGCTTTCGTCCAAGACCAACGGCAGCCAGGCCAGCGTCAAGGGCGTGGAGCTGGCCTACCAACAGGTGTTCACCGGCCTGCCGGCGCCGCTGGACGGTTTGGGCATGCAGCTCAACTACACCTTTACCGACAGCCAGGCGACCTACCGCGACGGCACGCGCCGCTTCACCGACAGCCTGGAAGGCGTGGCCAGGAACACCTACAACGCCGTGCTGTTCTACGAGAAGGGCCCGCTGATGGCGCGCGCCAGCTACAGCTGGAGCGACAACATCGTCAACGCGGTGGGCACCGCCAACGTGGCCACGCTCAACAGCGATGCCTTCGGCAGCCTGGATGCCAATGTCGCCTGGAAGGTCAACGACACCCTGTCGGTGTTCGTCAACGCCATCAATCTCACCGGCCAGGTGCAGCGGCAGTACGTCGGCGACCACCTGTTCGGCGGCTACACCAACTACGGCCGGACCTGGTCGCTGGGTCTGCGCGCGCGCTTCTGAGCGCGTTTGCATGCGCAGCCGGCGGTCGTCGCGCTCGCGCACGGCCGCCACCGCACTGCGCCGATTGTTTCGCCTCTCCGCTTCACTCGTCATGGATCTGCCGATGCTTCTGCGTTTTTGCCGCCGCGCTACCGCCCTGCTCGGGCTCGCGCTCGTGCCGCTCACCCCTGCCCACGCCACCGATGCGACGCCGGACACCCTGGAAAAAGTGGTGATCCTCAAACGCCACGGCGTGCGTGCGGCGATGTCCAGCCCCGAACGGCTGGGTCGCTATTCGTTGCACGCATGGCCGCATTTCGGCGTGCCGGCCGGTCACCTCACCGCCAACGGCGCGCAGCTGGAACGCCTGTTCGGCGACTACTACCGCGCGCGCTACACCGCGCTCGGTCTGTTGAACGGCGATGGCTGCAACCAGGCCTATTACTGGGCCAACCGCACCCAGCGCACCATTGCCTCGGCGCAGGCGCTGGCCAGCACACTGACGCCCGGCTGCGCCGACCCCGTGCATCACGTGCCGACCGGCAGTTCCGATGTGTTGTTCGATGGCACCGCTGCACTGCGTCAGCCCCAGGCGCGTGCGCGCATGCAGGCGGCCATTGCCGGCCGCATCGGTGGCGATGCGCGGGCCTGGAACGCGACCCAGAGCGATGCGCTCGACACGCTCGAACACCTGCTGCTGCAATGTGCGCAACGGCCGTGCCCCGCGCAGGCCGCGCCCGGCAAGCTACGCCTGACCACGGTGCCGGCCGGGCTGGACGATGCCGGGCCGTCGATTCCCGGTCTCGACGGCCCCGCCGCGGCTGCCTCGGGCATCACCGAAAGCCTGCTGATGGGCTGGGCCGATGGACAGGACTTCGCAGCACTCGGTTGGCAAGGCCTGGATGAAGCCACGCTGCTGCGTGTGTTCGCCCCGCACCAGGCCGAATTCGCGCTGCGTTTGCGCGCACCGACCGTCGCCCGCCTGGCCAGCACGCCGCTGGCCACACGCCTGCTGGCCACGCTGCAGCAAGGCAGCGATGCACACGCCGCGGCCGACGCCATCGGCGGCGATGCGCGCCTGGTGGTGGTGTCCGGCCATGACGGCACCCTAACCTTGCTGGCCGGCATGTTCGATCTGCACTGGCAGTTGCCCGGCTATCAATCCGACCAGACCGTCCCCGGTGGCGCGCTGGTGTTCGAACGCTGGCGGCGCGCCGACGGCCAGCGCGTCATTCGCCTGCGCTACACCGCGCAGAGCCTGACGCAGCTGCGCAAACGCGTGCCATTGACGCTGCAGGCACCGCCGCCGAGCGCAGCCATCTTCATTCCCGGCTGCAGCACCGCCACGCCGGCATACGACTGCCCGCTGCCGCAGTTCGCCCGCATCGTCCAGGCCGCACTCGACCCGCTCGCCTTGGACCACTGACCCCTCCACGCGACGCGCCGGGCCCGACGCGCCGCGTCCATCCGCTGTTCCCCAACCGCACGAGGTCATCATGCTTCAGCATCTGCGTTCTCTGCTCAGCGTCGGAATCGGTGTGACCCTGGCCTGCGCCGGTGTCGCCCACGCACAATCCAGCGTCGGCGTGCTCGACGTGCTCACCTATAACGTCGCCGGCCTGCCGGAGGGCATCTCCAGCAGCAACCCCGCCACCAATACGCCGCTGCTGGCACCGAAACTGGCGCCGTATGGGCTGGTTCACGTGCAGGAAGACTTCAACTACCACGCTGCGCTCTACGCCGGCGACAACCACCCGTACCGCACACCCACCAGCGGCGGTGCCGCCATCGGCGACGGTCTCAACACGCTGAGCAACTATCCCTTCAACGACTTCACCCGGGTCAAGTGGGACAAGTGCAACGGCACGGACTGCCTCACGCCGAAGGGCTTCAGCTACATGCAGGTGCGGCTGGACAACGGGGTGCTGCTGGACGTCTACAACGCCCACCCCAATGCCGGTACCGAAACCGCCGACCTGGCCGCCCGCCGCGCCAACATCAGCCAGTTGTCGCAATTCATCGGCACCTGGTCGGCCGGCAACGCGGTGCTGGTGATGATGGACTCCAACACCCGCTACACCCGCAGCGAAGACAACATCCGCGAGCTCATCGCCAGCAACAACCTGATCGATGCGTGGGTGGAACTGATCAAGGGCACCGCCCCGGCAGCCGGCGCCGCACCGCTGCTGTGCGGCACGCCGCCGACCAACACCTGCGAGGTGGTGGACAAGATCCTGTACCGCGCCGCGCCGCAGCTGACCCTGGCCGCCAACCGTTACCAGCTCGACCCAGGCAACTTCTACGACAGCGCCGGCAAGCCGCTGTCGGATCACTATCCGCTGTACACGCAATTCGGTTGGGCGGTGGGCACCGATGTGCGCACCAGCGACAGCTTTGGCGGACCGCATGGCGTGCCGTTCAACGACGTGGCCGGCGGCGCCCACCAGCGCCAACTGCGCAGCGTCACCCTGCGCGGCGCCGAACGCCTGGATGCGGTGGCCGCCAGCCTGGACAACGGCGCCACCCTGGCCCACGGCGGCAGCGGCGGAACCGCCACCAGCTTGGCCCTGCGCAGCGGCGAGACGCTCACCTCGGCCACCGTCACGCTTGGCCAGTACAACGGCCGCACCCGGTTGTTCTCGCTCAGCCTGACCACCAACCAGGGCCGCAGCATCGCCGCCGGTACTCCGACCAGCGAGCGCTATACCCTCACCGCCCCCACCGGCTGGCATATCGCCGGCTTCACCGGCCGCGCCGGCGATGCCATCGACAAGCTGGGTGTGATCTATCGAAAGGATTGAGCGCGGCGGATTTATCCATTGCAACGGAGCGGCGTCGGTTCGGCGCCGCTCTGTTTTGTGTGCGGCAATCACGACGAGGCGATGGCCGGCATTCTCGCAGCTCGCGATGACGCACGTCTGCAACGCCGCGCAATTGCGTGTCACCCAAGGACACAGGCTCCACGCGTGCAGGCGCTTTCAATGGCGTGCGCTTCCGGCGTTGCATCCAAGATCGCAGTACCGCAGGCGCTGGTGCTTTTTAGGGACAGCTGCGCGCTGACGGTTGGCGGCATTGGCGCGGCACGCAGACGGGTTTCAGCGGGTTGCGACCAATGTCGATCGTGGTTCTGCCTGCAGCGGCCTGCAGGCCATCAAGCTAGGCAAGGCGCTGGAGCGCGATCGGCCACAGCAATTGCGGCGATGGACGATCCGGGACGGTATGTCTGACGTATCGGGAAAATTCCAACGATGAACTCGATTGTCCATCCGCTGCCGGCTGAAGTAGCGATGATGTTATGAGTACCAAGGGGTGCGACTGCAAGCGTGAATTTTCTTCAGCATCCCCTCGATCACGCACGAGCGAGCGACCATCCGTGCGATGCCGCGCGCAGGGACTTCCCTGCGCGCAGCAAAACACGTCATCGCCCTCGGCCCTTGGCCGCCTCGCAGAGCCTGCGATTGAACCAGGTGGACTTGGCGATGGGCAGGTACGCATCCCAGTCGCTGGGCGGCAACATCGTGCTGTCCTTGTCCATCTCCGCCTGGAACGAGGCCTCGTCGCGGCTGCGACCGGCCATGGTCTGATCCAGTGCCGCCAGGCACTCTTGCGGGCGGTTCAGGCGCAGCAGGGTGAGCGCGCGGTCGTTGGCGAAACGGTCGCGATCGAGCCAGTTGAGGAACTCGCCGCACTCGCCCGCGAACAACTGCATGCCGGCAAGTGCTTCGGTATAGCGCTTGCCGCGATAATCCCGCAGGTACGCCTCACGTCGTCGGCTGCTGGCTGCGGAGGTGCAGCCGGCCGGCAGCTGCAGATAGTCGCCTTCGAAGCTGGCGCGCATGCCGCAGTAATCGCGGCAGCTGTCTGGCGTCAGTGCGGCGATGCTGAAGCCACCTGCCACCGGCTTGAACGAGAGCTTGCACGGCGTGTCGCTGGCATCGCTCACTTCCGCCTTGTCGCCTTGCAGCGTGCCCTCCAAGGAACAGGTGTGGCCGTTGGCGCCCACCGCGAGCATCTCGAAGTGGCGCGCCCCACCCTTGTCGCTGACCTGCAGGCTGCCCCAACCTTGCTTGGTGCCGTAGCGTCGGACCGGCCGCCACCGCGCCAAATGCCGCCAGCCACATCAGTATTCCGCTCCATCCATATCGCCGTGCCATTGCTTCGTCCTGTGTTCGACCAAGCGGCAAGTGTGCGGCATCGCGGCGACGCCAGGCGAGCGTCGCGCTGACGCTGGCTCGGCGGTGCGTCCCACCGCCTGTGTCCCCAGCCGATTATCTCGCGTGGCAATCCGCGCACGCCCGTATGTTGCTATCGCCGCCTACGGGCGCACGCTCAGTGCATGGCTGCGGCGCTGCGCTCATGCTGCGATGTGCGTTCGCGTGCATCGGCTGTAGACCATCAACCCAGCAATGCGAGCACCGATATCTGCTGCGCCGATCCATCCAGATGGTGATGTCGATAACACGCTGGCTGCAGCTGCTCGACAAACATCGCCACACCCCATCAGCGCAGGCCCGACACCCGCCGCGCCGCAATGACGTGGCGGGTGCCTGGATGCGAATCAGGCCTCCAGCAGCGGCGACGGCGCGGCGCTCCCGTCGTCCTGTGCAATCAGGAAGGCCGCCCCGGCGCTGGTCGAGGCAACGTAGGCCAGCACGTCCATCGTCGTCTGATAGGCCCAGATCGCGAAGCTGGTGATCAGCTCTGCCGCCACCGTCGCACCGGCGCTCGCCGCACCGCCCAGCACCTTGGTCAGGATGGTGACCAGCGCCATCGACAGGGCCCACCACCCGGCCATGCTCAGCACCAGCCGCAGCAACGGCATGAACACGCCGGCCTCGTACACGGCCACCAACACCGTCAGCAGCGCGCCGGCCGACGCGGTCCGGTTGTTGCCGACCGTGGCGACCAACCCGTTGATCGCGCGCATGACGCTGGGATAGCCCTCGAGCAACCGGTAGACGCCAGGGCCGAGCCTGTCGGCATTGCCGATCAACGGCCCCAGACCGATCGCCAGGAAGCACCCGCCGGTCAGATCCCAGATCACCTTGACCAGCGCCAGATTCAGATCCTCGGTGGACAGGTCACCACCCACAAACGCCTTGAGATGGTTGTCCAGTCCGGCCTGGGTGGGGTTGAACAGGAAACTGAAGCAGGTGGAAAAATCCGGGCTGTAGTTCCCGCTGCCCACGATCGCGTTATTGGCGTCCACCGCCACGAACGGCGCACCGCCGGCGATACCCAGGTTCAAGGCGCCATTGGACTGCAGCGACGGCACCAGATTGGCCGCGTTCTGCGCACTGCCGCCGGCATGCAAGGTACCGTCGGCGGCCAATTGCACGTAGCTGCCGTCGCTGCAGCGCAGCTGCACGATCGGCGAGCCGGCCGCACCTGGAATCGACAAGGTGAAGGTCTCCGCTGCAGCGCTGGACGCGGCGCTGGCGAGGATCTGCTGGTTCGCGCCCACCTGCCAGAAACCGCCAGCCGCGGCGCTGAGCTTGATCTCGTCGCCGGTGGCGAACAGCCCCGCCATCGACACGAAGTTCTGGTCGATCGCAAACGCCGGTTCCGGGCGGGTCAGCGCGAACGGCTGCCCTTCGCGCACCACGGTGCTGGAGATCGCCGCCGACCCCCAGCTGTAAACGGCGACGAAGGATTTGGCGACATTCGGCCAGCTATCGCCGAAGGTGGCGTTGTTGGCCGTGATGTTCAATGCCTGACCGCTGACCAGCCCGGCGACCTTGGCAGTCACATCGCTGCGCCCGTAACTGGCCGCGATGATGTTCAGCGCAGCCGGATCCACCGGCGGCGTGTATGCAGGCGTGGACGCGGTGTAGTCGATGGTGAGCGTGCCGCCCTCCTGGATGATGGAAGATTGCGGCGCGTAGTCGGCGTATTGGAATACCACGCACAGCGTCTTTGCGTTACCGGGCCAGCCATCGCCGAACACCGCATTGGATGCCGGCAGGCTCACGTGGCGCTGCCTGACATTGGCCTGCAGGATACCGGTCACATCCTGCAGGCCCCAGAAGGCACTGAGCACCTGCAGGTGCGGACGATACCTCAAGGCATAGGGGCTGCCTTCCACCACGATGTCGATGAACGGAACCTGCCCCGTGTAGCTGGCCACCACCACCAGGGTCTTGACGTTGTTCGGCCAGGTATCGGTAAAGGTCGCGTTGTTGGCAGTGATATCGAGCGTCTGGTCGCTCTGCTGCACCAGACCCTGCACCTTGGCGGTCACATCCACCGGACCGTAGCTCGCGCCCCAGATCGTGAGCACGGGCCCGGTGGCGGCGATATCGCCTGCCTGCGCGTCCGCCTGCGCGAACTCGGTCGCCCCGACGCTCAGCGTGGCCCCCTCCTTCGCCGCCACGGTGCGCGTTGCACCATCGTCGTAGCGGTAGACCACTGTCAGCACCTTGGCATGATTTGGCCAGGTGTCGGTAAAGGTCGCATTGTTGGCCACCACCGATAGCGTCTGCGGGGCGGCATTGCGGTTGACCAATGCCGCCACCTGCGCGGTGACGTCCTTCAATCCATACGTTGCGGCCACGATGTTGAGAACACCGCTGCTCGAAATGTTCATGCCTTTTCCCGTGAGGTGATGGTCGGTACCAACCGTACCGGGCCTGCGCAAGCGAACCCGACAGAACGTCTCAGTCGTCCGGCCTGCGACGCACTGCATCACTCAAGCCAGGACTCGAAAGAGTTCTGTCACGTTGCTCGATCCACTTCCTGATCCCGTTCAACCGGGACGACCGGTGTCGGGTTGGCTTCGCACGTGAACCTGCGCCCGTTCGTTCGGGTGACATCACCGGAAAGCACCCCGATCGTGCCCGGACGGAGTACTGAACGTTCGTGATCAGTTCTGCCCGGCCGAGCCATTCTGACGCCGTCCGTGATCGTGCCGATCGCCCTTTGGACCTCCGCGCACCTCCGGTTTGGTCCGGCTGTCATGATTGCCCTGGTGATCGCGGCCAGTCAGGGCTTTGCGTGCTGCCCCTTTTTCGCTTCCCTGTGCGGCAAGCGCGGATTTCTGGACAACCACGCGCTGCTGCGCCACTACCGTTGCGCCATCACATTTGCGATGACGCTGGTCGGATGGATTCACCGGCTTGGTTACCAATCCCAAGGCGGGCTTCTTGCAGACGCTGCATACTAGTTCAACCATAAATCACCTCGTCTTTCGTGAGAGATCCCGGAGGCAGCTGAAAATGGCGGAGTCGCACCGGCGGATGCACATCGGTCAGACGGGTGGCGGGTTGCAGTTGCCCTCCGCAACATCGCGCTCGTGGAGAAAGTGAACCCGACCCCGTTACCTCGTTACCTCGTTACCAAACCTGATCCCGTTGCCAATTTTTATTGTAATTTCAATTTACTAATTCATTGAATGGTAAGTAAAAGCACCATTATTTATTTCAAAAATCCACGCCTTTTGCTCTGCGTCAGTTACAGGGTGGGCGAAAGGTCCTACACTCATATAAGTATTGACACCCAGCCCCTGCCGCCAATCATCCACGCCTCCACCGAAATATAAAATTGGCAGATTTACCTGAAATCCAGCGGAAGCCATCATCGCATTGAACTGAACGACATCGTATTGCGCACCCGATGCAAACATAGAGAAGTGAGCGCCGCGCAGCCTCTTATTATCTACTATCTGCAACGCGCCCAGACATGAATCGACTTTCGAGAAAGCAATCACCCGCGAAGCGGCGTACTCCCATTCACGGATGATGGGAATTCGACGGGGGTCGGTTTCCTTGACGCTTCGAAGGCCACCTCTTGCACAGCGGTCGCTTGGATTATCTCCTGGATCAGCCGAATTGCGTATCGCACGCGCCACCTCATACTCGTGTTCAGAAGCTGCCATTCATCACCTCAGCAAGATTGTAAAACTACTTGAATAAATCAAATTAACTTGTGGCAACTTTCAAGCACGATCCATGCGTCTCATAAGTTCCGTAGTGCCGTATGCAAATTTATCTGAGCCTGAGGCACGATATCTAGCTTAGATCCGGAGCCTCCCAGTTCACCACTGTATCTGTGTGGTAGTGGGAGTACAGAGCTTGCACGGTATCAAGCGTCGTCTTGCAATCGAAACAGCACGGCTTCGAGACTCCCATATGTACGCCCTTTGCCGAGTAGCTACTGGCTTTAATCTCCTCCAAAACCTGCATCTCGGCATGCATACCACCCTGGCCACGCTCGACGATGGCGTATGTAAAATCGAACCCCAGCTCCTGTGCCAGCGCTTCCATATGCCAGTCGTCGAGTCGACGGCTGTTGGCCGCCACTAGCCATTCGTCGTTAATGACCGCCAGTGCAACACAATCCATTTGGATCAGTCCTTGGGAAGCCTTTGTCTGCGAAGTTCTTCCAGAGTAGCTAATTGCTAGTAGAAAACTGGCAGCCTTGTCCAGGTCGTTTATCTCCGAGCGCCGGAGCGCATGGTAGCCCTTATCCTTGCGGTTAACTCGCTTACGCAATGCCTTTGGCATCATTAAACTCCTCTAGGGAAACTCTGAACAAT